>NZ_KB235903.1:809014-857464 GCF_000332155.1 Kamptonema formosum PCC 6407
GATGGGGGGAGATGGGGGAGATGGGGGTGGTGTTTCTTCTAGGGTGGGAATGTCTATGTCTCTCCCTCTCTCCCCCTCTCCTTGGGGTCGATCTTGAGGTTGTTCTGGTTGTATTTCCTCTGGCTGAGAATCACTAGGAACTTCTGTTGGCAAGGCTTCTGGCGTTCCTTGAGCCAATTCTGAAGGGTGGTCTTGCCTTGGGCCGACTTCGCGATCGCCTGTTGGGGTTGCACCTTCTACTGCTGCTAGGGGGTAAGTTGTAAAGGAGAAATCCTCTATTCCCCGGCTTTGCAGTTCCTCTGTCTCTGAAACAGGCGCTTCTGGATTCGTAAACCCCACAATTACAGCATTGTTGCTGTCAAAATTAGCTACTTCGTCCATTTGCCCAGTCCCTAAACCCGTTTCCATTGGGGGCCCTAGCACTTCGGCGGAATTGGCCGGCTCTGGGCTAAACTTGGATGTCGGTAGCTCTTGAAGTGTAATCGCTTTGGCTGACTGGATTGATTTTGCTATTGGTGCCGCATTGCTGTCCTCCCAAGTCTGGGTGATATCCTCAACCTGCTGGGTACGGACAATTGCAGGGGGTTCTGGAGGCGGTACCGGATAGGGCATAGGGAATTAACAATTAAAAATTAAAAGTTAAAAATGTGTGAGTGAAGAGAGGTAGGTGGCGATCGCATCAATTTCGCTAGTTAATTCAGCCATAAGATAACCTCGCCTGTAAGCGAGGCAAAGTATAACAAACAGCTACAATTTTCCAGCTTTTTATCTATTTTTGGTACTTAGACAACTGCGATCGGGGGTGCGATCGCGCTCCCCCTACCTGTAGTTGCCAAGTAAGATTTTACCGCTGCTTTACTCCATGTCTCTACGATTGGGGTTGCGGGCGGGGTCGTTTGACAAAAATCCAAAAATGAATAAACAAGCAAAGAACAGGACAACAATATTAACAACGATCTTAAGGGTGATCACAGTATTTCTCTCCAGGGATGTAAAAGTCTGAGTCGATCGGTTGTGACAGTTGCCACAACTTTGTTCATAATATCTAAAGATCGGTCAGTTTTTGCTGTTAAAAATTTTGTCCAACTGGGTTTTTCCCCACTTCCAAATTGCTAACCCCACTTCTTCTAGCCACAGCATGGCAATATCCACCCACTCTAGGGCTTGTTCTAGAGGGTGTTTGATGTAGCCTTTGGAAATTACTCGTGCTTCCCACCAGTCGGGTGTTGCTTTCACTGAGCTGTTTGTTGCTGGCTCTCGTGTGGTGACGGCGGTTGTTGTCTGTTGAGTTTTGCTGGTAAATGAGGTATTGACTTTAGTAATGTTTTGTGATACTGCGGGTTTTCCCTTTACGGATGCTGGCTTTAATTCCTCGCTTGGGGAGGATGGGGCATAGCTGGATGCTGCTGTAGCCTGTACTGTTACGAATATTGGGTTTAATTCTTCGGTTTCTGAGGGGGGTTCATAGCTGGGTACCCTAGTTAAGGCACTCACTAAGTTAATTTCGGCTGGGGGAGGGTTGTCCTCTGCGACGTTGGGGGTAAGGGAGATTTCGCCCAATAGGGTGCTCCAGGTTAGCCACGATTGCTCGTGGGGGCGATCGCTTTCTACGGCTTCCAGTTGGGGGATGGAAGGGGGAGATTCGCTATACTTTGCATATATTTCTGCGGCTAGCTCCTTCTCACTTTGTTCTGTTTTACCGCCAAAGAAGTAGTCAACTGCTGACAAAATCGCTTCGGCAACTTGCTCAAATTTATCTTCAAATTTCTCAATCCCTACTAATTGGCGACTTTCTGGCTCTAAATTGGCGATTTCTGCCGATTGTTGCTGTGTTTGGATGAATGCCGCTGAGGAGAGTTGGCTATACTTTATATAATCAGCTATGGGCGGTTGGGGTGATTCTGTCTCTGTCGTCTCTGGTAAAGATGTAGTGGCGATCGCGAATTGCCGTTCCTGCTGTTCGCCCTTAGTTAGGATGAGATTGGTAATTGGTAATGGCGTTTCCTCCTGTCCCTCAGTGGGGGGAGGATTGGGAATTGGGAATGGTATTTTCCCTTTTTCTCCTTTGGCTAAAGGAGGATTGATAACGGGGAGTGGTACTTTGCCTTTCTCGCCATTAGTAAACTGGACATGAGTAAACTGGAGATTGGGAATTGGTAATTGGTAATTCCCTGTCTCCAGTCCTAGTTGGTAATTGGTAATTGGTATTTTAGCATTATAACCCGTTCTTGGTAATTTGGCTTCGCCAAACAGATTTACTTTCACGGCGAGGGGACTGGTTTGTACCCACGCCATTACTCGCACAAATTGGCGGAGGAAGGGCAATAAATTGGCTTGATTTGCGACTAGCTGGAGGTCTGTGGTAAATTGTTCTGGGCTTTGTGCTTGCAGTTGCCGTTGTTGCCAGTAGGCTGCAACTTCGCTGAGGATTTCTGCTTGAATTTCTGTTTGCTGGCGGTCTGTTAAAATATCTAGGGTTTGATTTTCAGGAGCAACCAGTACCAAGGTGCGGCTGGCAATAGCAGTGGCGATTCCTAAAATCTGGGGTTGATGGGATAATGAAATTTCAGGTGCAGGGCCGAGTGCGAGTATGCCTGAATTTGATGGTTTGTCAAGCTTGGTTAGTTTATCTGCTGAAGTTGCGATTAAATCTTTAAATACTGGTAAGTCTGCTTGTCCATTTTCCCCTAAGTTTGGGGTGGCAAAGGTGACTTTGCCTTGAGGATCGATATCCGGTATTGCTGGTAATATTGACTCAGTTGTTGCCGCAGGCAAGGATAATTTTTTCAGGAATGACAAAACTCGTTGAATCGGTCTGTCGGTTTCGACAGGATTTTCGCTGTCTGCGGCGGTAGATTCCGGCAATTGTGATGCTGAGGTGGTTTCGGCTGGTTGGAATCGGAGACTGATGGTGCGTGCTGTTTGCAATAGGAGGTAAACTGGATACAAACTTGCCTGTAATGCTCCTTTGGCAGCAAACTTCAAGTGTCGCAAGGCGAGGTCAAATTTGTCAACGACTTTGTGGGATTGCTCTGAGATAAAATTGAGCAATCTGCTTTGATAGCGTTTGGTGTAAGAAGAAGACATAATTTTAGATTTAGATTTAGATTTTAGATTTTTAGAGCGATTGCATATTCCCCATTAAATTTTAGCGAAATATGAGCGATCCTATGCCAGCGGCAACCGATAAGATTTCTGAAGCTATTGAGAAATTGCGGCGGTTGACTCGGCTGAATATTCAGGGTGATTGGGGTTTTTGGGAAGGAGATCTGGCGATCGCGCCACTTCAGGAGCTAGACTGTTGGTCTATTGCCAAACTTAACGAGCGAGGACATATCGCTTGGTCGTCTGGTAAGCAAGTTTTGTGGCTAAGGCAACGAATTGTGGTTCCCCACAATTTGCACGGCTATCCTTTAGATGGTTTATGTTTGCGCGTTGGCTTGACTTGGTGGGCACAAGCAGCCTCAATTTTTGTTAATGGCGAGTTGGTGCAAGCTGGAGATTTATTTGACTCCTCGGCGCGAGTTTTGCTTAAGCAAGCTGCCATACCCGGTGAAGAAATTATCCTCGCTTTGCGCTTAGTAAGTCCAGGTCACGATGCTGGTGCTTTGATGCGATCGCTCTTGCTGTGGGAATCAGCCGACCCGACTTGTCTCGACCCCGCTTTTGTTGCTGACGAATTAGAAACTTGGCACAATTTAATCAGAGTTAAAAATCCCCAAGACCTCCGCACGAATATCCTACTGTCTTCTCCTGCTGTTGTCAAGGGAAAAAATCTAGATTCTTTAATTGAATTAATTGACTGGGATGCCTTGGCAGATAAAGCCAAGTTTGAGCGATCGCTCTTCGCTTTTCGGCAATCACTTTTAGAAGGAGATGGTGAGGATGGGGGAGATGGGGGAGATGGGGGAGATGGGGGAGATGGGGAAGATGGGGGAGATGGGGGAGATGGGGGAGATAGGGGAGATGGGGGAGATAGGGGAGATAGCGAGGATTTGTTTGTTCATCTAAGAGCTAAAATTCCTAATTCTAAATTGGTTGGGGGCGCAGTTGTAGATCGAGAAATTGTAGAAGCAGTAGAAGCAATTGTACCTGGAAGAGAAACTCCTCTGCAAAATCAACTTGCTCCAGCCTTGCCAATTCAAACAACAATTCAATCTTCCCTTAAACAATTTCAAATTCACCTACTAGGACACGCTCACTTAGACTTAGCTTGGTTGTGGCCAGTCAGCGAAACTTGGGAAGTAGCACAGCGGACATTTGAATCAGCACTCCAACTATTACAAGAATTTCCCGACTTGATTTTCTGCCACTCCACACCCGCCCTTTACGCCTGGATAGAAAAACATCGCCCCGACTTATTTGCAAACATCAAACAACAAGTCGCCGCCGGACGATGGGAAATTGTTGGGGGAACTTGGGTAGAACCAGAATTAAACCTCATTTCTGGTGAGTCAATTATCCGCCAAGTTCTTTACGGTCAACGTTACGCACGAGAGAAATTTGGAGAATTAATGCGAGTAGCTTGGCTACCGGATACTTTCGGTTTTTGTTGGCAGTTACCTCAAATTTTCAAGCAAGGCAAAATTACCTACTTTGTCACCCAAAAGCTAAGCTGGAACGATACAACAGAATTTCCTCACAGTGTATTTTGGTGGCAGTCGCCAGACGGCTCTAAAATATTGAGCTTGATGTCGGCACCGATTGGCGAAGGCATTGAAGCAGTAAAGATGGCAAGTTATGCCTACGATTGGGAAGCTAAAACAGGTTTGAGGGATGCTCTTTGGTTGCCAGGAGTTGGCGATCATGGCGGTGGGCCGACTCGCGATATGTTGGAAGTAGCTAAGCGTTGGCAACATTCGCCGTTTTTTCCCGAATTGAAATTCACTAAAGCGGTTGATTATTTATCTGCGATTAGCGGTAAGTTGTCAGAAGAGTTGTCACAAGTACAGCCGAGAGATGAGACAAATACGCCATTACCAATTCCGGTTTGGAATGACGAACTTTACTTGGAATTCCATCGCGGCTGTTACACGAGTCATGCCGACCAAAAACGTTGGAACCGCCGTTGTGAAGGCTTATTATACGAAGCTGAACTGTTAGCGGCCTTGGCAACTTTGAGTGCAGGTCTGGTTTATCCAAAAGTTGAATTAGAGACAGCTTGGAAACAGGTTCTTTTCAATCAATTTCACGATATTTTGCCCGGTTCTTCCATCGGTGAAGTTTACGCGGAAGCGAATCAAGGTTGGGCAGAGGTGGAACGGGTTGGTGAGGAAATATTAACAGCGGCGATGGATGCGATCGCATCTCAAATTACTTTACCTCCACCGCCGCACCCCCAGGCGCAACCAATTCTAATTTTCAATACCCTCAACTGGTCGCGGTCTGAGGTAGTTGCTCTACCTTTACCAACTTCTACCCAGCTTTTAACAGAAGTTGGAGGAGATATGGACTGGCAAATCTGTGATTTGTCTGGAGAAAGGCTAACTTCCCAGCTCTCTAATCCTGAGCATGACTCTCCGGCTACGCTGTTATTTTTGGCGACAGAGATACCGCCTGTCGGCTATCGGCTGTTTTGGTTATATCCGCAAGCAGTTGGAACCCTTGAGAATGCGTCGAGTGAGGAAGAGAGCCAGAAAAAAGTCAAGCTACCCCAGGTTACACCCGTAATTTTAGCACGAGATCCCGACTTTGAACAAAAAAAATATTTTGAGGCAAAAGATTGGATTTTAGAGAATGAATTTATCCGGGTAAAAGTGGAGAGTAATACTGGCAATTTATCCAGTATTTTTGATAAAGCTGACAGCAGGGAAATCCTCAATCAAGGCGGAGGAAATCAACTGCAAGCTTTCCAAGATAGCGGCCAATATTGGGATGCTTGGAACATCGATCCAAATTATGCCGAACATCCTTTACCTACACCCATATTAAAAGATATTCGTTGGATAGAGCAAGGAAAAATCCAGCAGCGATTGCGAGTAGTGCGACAAATTGGTGAGTCAGAATTTTGCCAAGATTACATCCTCGAAGAGTCGTCACCCGTGCTAAAAATTGCCACAATTGTAGATTGGCAAGAACGTCATGTATTAGTAAAGGTAGCTTTTTCACTTAATTTAGAAACAGACGCAGTAACCTATGAAATCCCCTGCGGTGCGATTGAGCGGAAGACGCGATTAAGTGCGGAACAAAACCCGTCATTTGCTAAATGGGAAGTACCAGCTTTGCGCTGGGCTGACATAAGTGTTGGTGGATACGGTGTGAGTTTATTGAATGATTGCAAATATGGTTATGACGCTCAATCAGATCAATTGCGGCTAACCTTGTTAAGGGGTTCCACCTGGCCAGATGAAGCAGCAGATCGAGGTATTCATCAATTTACTTATGGCATTTATCCTCACGCAGGAAGTTGGCAAGATGCTCAGACAGTTAGACGCGGCTATGAGTTGAATTTGCCGTTAAAGGTGAAGGCGTTGCCGATAGGAGAAGAGGGAGGTAAGAGTCTACCACCTGTAGGTAAGTTGTTGGACTTATCGGGGGAAAATTTAGTTTTGATGGCGTTTAAGCAGTCGGAGGACGATGAGAATATTTGGATTTTACGGTGTTATGAGTGTTGCGGAGGAGAGGGAAGGTTGGAATTGAAGAGCGATTTGGGGTTGGCAATTGTGCAGTCAGTGAATTTGTTAGAAGAAGGGGAGGATGAGGAACTAACTGCAAAAATGCCGAGAGAAGAGCAAGAGAGAATTAATTGCCGGGGGGATGGGCAAGCTTTTAAGATTGCACCTTGGAAAATTGTTAGTTTTGCTGTTGTGAAGAGCTAAGAAGATGGGGAAGATGGGGAAGATGGGTAATTAGCGATTAGCCATTACCAATTATGAACACGGATTTTACCGATTACACGGATTACACGGATTAGTTAGAGTCACGATCGTTGAGTCTGTGAAATCAGAGGAATCTGTAAAATCTGTGTATCCCAATTACCAATTACCAATTACCAATTACCAATTACCAATTACCAATTACCCAGTAGGTTATTCAAAATACTCCTGATATAACTCCTTGAGTAGACTTTCCAATTCTTCTTCAGGACAGCACTCAATCAAAGCTGCAAAGACACCTAACAATTTAGCTGCGCTTTCTCCCAGCATTGGACTTAATCCCCAAACATCCTGTACCCAATCTTGAGGACGATCGTCATCGAAAACAAAACGTTCGAGTAGTTGCTTGGCTTCTATTTTGGAAATCGACATCGGGTTGACCTGTAGCTAGAAAAACGTTAAACTAAATTTATCCGCCTCAAAGATTGTAGGAGGCAATATCTCCTCTACTAATAATAGCGCAGACTTGACAGTTTTGTTCCCTTTTCAGACAAAATTAAAATTTTTAATTGATAATTGCTTATGACTACTTTAAATCTGGTTGCCAAACCAATTAGTCTCATGAAGTTTGCTCCCGGTAGCGCCGTCACGATCGCCAATGTAAGTTGGCTGGAATTCGAGTCAATTTTACAAGAATTAGGACAAAAACGACGGGCGAGAGTTGCTTATAGCCAAGGTAATTTAGAAATTATGGTTCCCTTACCCGAACACGAAATTCCGAGAGATTTAATTTCAGATATTGTCAAAACTTTGCTGAGGGCGGCTGGTATTCGTTATCAACCTTTTGGCTCTACTACGTTTAAAAAAGAAGGTAGAGCAGGTATTGAACCCGATGCTTGTTTTTATATTGAGAATTATCAGCAGATGATTGGTCGTCGCCGACTTGAACCTAACGATCCACCTCCCGATTTGGCTATCGAAGCTGATGTCACTTCTAAAACAACTCTGGAAGCATATCAAGGGATTGGAGTACCTGAAGTATGGGTTTATGATAGTGGGAGGTTAACTATTTATTTGCTGAGGGATGGAGAGTATGTAAAATCTGATATTAGTCCTACTTTTTCACGGATAGCTATTACTAAGATTATACCCGCTGCGGTAGCCCGTTCTTGGGTGGTGGGAAATCTTCAGGCTTTAGAAGAATTGGAACATGACTTACGAAAGTGACACTTTAAATAAAGGTATAGCCTTTCTCAGTTAGATGAGGTACGACTGGTAATTGCTAACTGTTAACTGTTAACTGTTAACTGGGGAAAAATCCCCCCGTCTTCCCATCCTCCCCATCTTCCCTAGCCCCTAGCCCCTAGCCCCTAGCCCCTCTTCATTAAACATTCAATATATCCAAAAATAAGCAATGACCAAAGTGACCAAAGTCAAGGGCAAGCCAAATCGTAAATGTTCCTGAAAACTCAGCCGATAACCTTGCTTACCCCCCACCTCCGCCACAATCAAATTAGCCACAGAACCCAATAAAGTTAAATTCCCCGCCAGGGTAGAAGCAGCCGCCAATAGCAACCAAGCTTGCGTATCTCCTTTCGGAATAAGAGACTGGAGAACCAACACAGCCGGCACATTAGAAATTAAATTAGAAAGAATTACCGTGACTGCCAATAAACTTGGTGGCTGCTCGATCGAACCCGTTAAATTATTTAATATTCCTAGTTCCTGGGTAGCATGAGTAATCACAAACAATCCCGCAAACATTACTAGCAGGTTCCAGTCTATATTACCCAAAATGCGATCGCTATTGACTCGACGAGTAATCAATAAGATACTAGCAGCAATTAAAGCCGAATCTGCTAAAGGATATCCCGTTAAAAATGCGATTAAAAGTCCCGCCGTCACCCATAAACTTTTAAATAATAAAGGTTTAAAAAGACGATAACGAACTAAGGGATAAGTGGGAAAAGGTTTCAAAGAACGTACTTCTGGATAAAGCCACCACAGCCAACCCACCTGAACCAAGAGACAAATTAAAGCAACAGGTGCAAGAGATCGCGCAAATTCTAAATAGCCGATTCCCGAAAAAGAACCAATCAGAATATTTTGCGGATTCCCACTGATAGTCGCGACGGAACCCAAATTAGTACCTCCCGCTAAAGCTAATAAATAAGGTAATGGATTCACAGACAGAGAGCGAGTCAAAGTCAATGTTAAAGGCGTTAATAAAATAGCGGTTGTATCGTTGAGGAAAAATGCTGATAAAATGCCGCTACCAAAGGTGATAGCCACCAAAATTCCCAAGGGACTCTTACCGAAGCGAGTCAAAAAGACTAGAGCTAATTGAAAAAAACCAGAGGCTCCCAAAGCCGAATTAACAACCATCATCCCTAATAGGAAAACAATAGTTCCAGCGTCAATTGCTTCCCAAGCTGAGTTAAGGTTAAGAATTCCCAAAGCCACAACCAAACCAGAACCTGCGATCGCGATCGCAGCACGGTTCATTCGCAGTCCTGGCAAGTATCCCAAACCCAAACCCAAGTAGGTCAGGCCCAAAACTAAGTATTTAAGTAGTATCATGTATTGTAGAAAATCCTGTAGTACCGATTTCTTCCATTGTGGAGGATACTGGAAAAAAGAGATCGATTGGCATTAATGAAGAGCTTATGGCTCCGAGTGCTGCGATCGCAAACAGTCGAGCTTCCAGACAAAGGATGCACCAGACTCCTTAGCACTGAAAATGAAGAGGTTATAAATTTGTTACAATTTGCAGCTTTTTGGAACCAAAAGCATTAGTTTAGTTTCAAGCAAAAGCTAAATCTGACTACATAGATACAGTTGATAAACAACGATTTAAGCCAAAAGTGTCGATCAGAAAATCCCACTCAAGCGACCAAGAAAGAGAGAATCTCCACTCTTCCGATGACTGTACCAGCGTTCCCCAGATGCGAGAATTTTCCACAGAAGGAATGCCTGAACGGGAGTGGTATCGAATGCTGTGGGAAAATCTTCCCTGCATCTACTTTGTTATAGATGCTAGAGGTATTGTTTTTTCCGTAAATCAGTTTGGTGCAAACCGCATCGGTTATAGTCAACGAGAGTTAACTTCCCAACTAATTTTTAGCATTTTTAACTCAGAATGTCGCGATTGCCTAGAAGAGCAGTTTTTCGCTTTCGCACAGCAGACAAACAGCCATTCATCTCCAACCTCTGCCTTAAGAGAAGCGCGTATAACTTGCAAAGATGGTAGCATTCTGACTGTAAAATCGATCTTACACGCCTTGCCGCCACTAACTGGGGAAGAAATCGCCAGAGAGAGAACATTGGTAAGTGGTAATTGCCAATTACCCTTAATTCTACTAATTTGTGAAATCCTATCTGTGCCAATTACTAATGTGGAAACAAGCTCAGAAAAAAAATATAGCCAACTTGCAGAAGAAGCTTTGGAACGAGAGCGAAACCTGTTTACAACTGGCCCAGTTACAATTTTTCGCTGGCGACCCCAAGAAAATTGGCAAGTGGAATACGTCTCCCCAAATGTCGTACAATTCGGCTATGAAGCTAGCGATTTTATCAGCGGTAAATTGTTTTATACTAATATTATTCATCAGGAAGACTTAGCGAGAGTCGTGGCGGAATTCCAAAGTTATAGCGAAGCAGGAGCGACTTCTTTTGAACACAATTACCGGATTGTTAAAGGAGATGGTTTAATCCGCTGGGTGTACGATTTCACCTCAGTTACCCGTAATAGTATTGGCGAAATTGCTTATTGCGATGGGTATGTTTTAGACATTACGGAGAGCAAACTCGCCCAAATTGCGCTTCGCCAGCAAGCGGAAAGAGAACGCTTAGTTGGACAAATTCAAGCTCGCATTCGCTCTTCCTTGGACTTAAATGCAGTTCTCAATACTGCGGCCGCAGAAGTGAGGCAATTTCTGGCAACTGATAGAGTAATTATTTTCCGTTTTCGACCAGACTGGAGTGGCGATGTGGTGGTAGAATCGGCGAGTAAGGGAACAATGTCAATTTTGAATACAAATCTCTATGACCCTTGTTTTGGACAAACCTATGTAGGACAGTACCAAAAAGGTAGAATTCGAGCTATAGAGGATATTTACAATGCTGGTTTGAGCGAGTGTCACGTCAATTTATTAAGCAACTGTAAGGTGAGAGCAAATTTAGTAGTGCCCATTATTCAAAGCGACCAAACAGTTAAAAATTCACCTTCCTCCTCTTCAGTTGTTAATAGAGGCAGTCAAAATCAAAATAGTTTATGGGGTTTGCTAATTGCTCACCATTGCAACAACACTAGGCAATGGCAGTCTTGGGAGATGGAGTTGCTAAAACAATTGGCTACTCAAATTGCGATCGCGATCGAGCAATCTCAACTTTACCAGCAGTTAGAAGCAGCTAACCAAGAGTTACAGAATTTAGCCTCCTTGGACGGCCTGACAAAAATAGCTAATCGCCGCCGATTTGACGAAGTTCTTACCCAAGAGTGGCAGCGGTTAATAGTTGAACCCATACGGCTATCTTTGATTTTGTGTGATATAGACTGTTTTAAAGCTTATAATGACACTTACGGCCACCAAGCAGGTGATTCTTGTTTGCAACAAGTAGCCACTGCCATCCGCGATGCTTGCCGCGAAATTCCGCCGGAACGCCTCTATTTGGTAGCGAGATATGGAGGGGAAGAATTTGCAGTTATTCTGCCGAATACAGGAATTACAGATGCGATCGCAGTGGCAGAGGAAATCCGCCGTCGCATCCAGACTTTAGCAATTCCCCACCAGCAATCTTTTGTCTCGGAGTATATCACCCTCAGTTTAGGCGTAGCGAGTGCTGACGCTGCTGAGGCTTTGCCGGAAACTTTGATTGCTGCTGCTGACAAGGCCCTCTACGAGGCAAAATCTTTAGGTCGCGATCGCGTTGTGGCGAAGGAATAAAGAACAGGGAACAGGGAAAAAAGGAAAAAGCATGAGCATCTTCAATTTTTCATATCATAAACTACTGAAACCCACTTATCCTCTTCCCCTATTCCCTATTCCCCCTATTCCCCAAACCCTAGCCCCTTCTTCCCCTATTCCCCTCTTTCCCTAGCCCCTAGCCCCTAGCCCCTAGCCCCTCGCCATAGGCCTCCATTGGCAAACAAGAACAGACAAAATTGCGATCGCCAAAGGCATTATCAATTCGTCCCACCGCCGGCCAGAATTTGTATTCTCGCGTCCAAGGCGCAGGATAAGCTGCTGCTTCGCGAGAATAAGGGTGATTCCATTCAGATACCATTAGCGATTCTGCCGTATGCGGTGCATTTTTTAACAGATTATTGGTAGCATCCATTTTACCATTTTCAATCTCCTCAATTTCCTTGCGAATCGCAATCATCGCCTCACAAAAACGGTCTAATTCCTCCTTCGATTCGCTTTCCGTCGGTTCCACCATCACCGTACCCGCAACAGGCCAAGAAACAGTAGGCGCGTGAAAACCATAATCCATCAAGCGCTTAGCAATATCTTCCACTTCAATACCAGCGGATTTTTTTAGCGATCGCAAATCCAAAATACACTCATGGGCAACCAAGCCCGCCTTGCCTTTATACAAAACAGGATAGTAACTTTCTAACCGCCGCGCAATATAATTAGCATTCAAAATTGCCACCTTAGTTGCCTCAGTTAAACCCTCCCCACCCATCATCTGAATATACATCCAAGAAATAGTCAAAATGCTAGCACTTCCCCAAGGCGCAGCCGAAACATAACCAATAGATTTTGCCTCTTCAACTTCATTTCCCCCTCCCTTACTAAGGGGGGGTTGGGGGGGGTGAATTGTCGGCAAAAATTCTACCAAATGCGACATTACCCCAATTGGCCCCATGCCAGGGCCGCCGCCACCGTGAGGAATGCAGAAAGTTTTATGCAAATTTAAGTGACAAACATCCGCCCCAAAATCTCCCGGCCGACACAAACCAACTTGGGCATTCATATTAGCCCCATCCATATAAACCTGTCCACCTTTAGCATGGACAATCTCGCAAATTTCCTGAATTTGCTCTTCAAAAACGCCGTGAGTAGAGGGATATGTCACCATTAAAGCAGCCAGTTCGCTGCTATGTTTTTCCGCCTTTTTCTGCAAGTCTTCAACATCAATATTGCCTTGGTCATCGCAAGCAACAGGCACAACTTTCATCCCTGCCATCACCGCACTTGCCGGATTTGTACCGTGTGCAGACTGAGGAATTAAACAAACATTCCGATGACTTTCACCTCGACTTTCATGGTATTGCCGAATCACCAATAAACCTGCATATTCGCCTTGAGAACCTGCATTTGGTTGTAGAGAAATGCCAGCAAAACCAGTAATTTCAGCTAGCCATTCTTCAAGTTGTTGGAACAGAACTTGATAGCCTTGAGTTTGCGATAAAGGTGCGAAGGGGTGCAGCTTGCCAAACTCCGGCCAAGTCACTGGCAACATCTCCGAAGTTGCATTTAACTTCATCGTACAAGAACCCAAAGGAATCATCGATGTAGTTAGCGATAAATCCTTACTTTCCAGTCGGTGTAAATACCGCAAAAGTTCGGTTTCCGAGTGATAGCGGTTGAATACAGGATGAGTTAAATAACTGCTAGTACGGGCAAAAGGTTGATATTGTAAAAGCATTTCTTCGGTACGAAATCCAAACAAATCCTTGGAATTAGGATCGAAGCCCGCAAACACATACCAGAGATTTCTCAAATCTCCAACACTCGTAGTTTCATCAATAGAAATCCCGACAGTCTTTTCATCAAAAATTCTTAGATTAATTTGACGTGAATCAGCAGCTTCTATAATTTCTGCCAGCGACTTTTTTGAACCTAATTCAACGCGAAAAGTATCAAAAAAAGGTTCAGTGCCAATTTTATATCCTAAGCGTTCCAATCCAATTGCGAAAGTAGCAGTAAACCTGTGAACTCTCTCGGCAATTCTTTGCAATCCCTCCGGCCCATGATAGACAGCATACATACTAGCCATTACTGCTAACAAAACTTGGGCAGTACAAATATTGCTAGTAGCTTTATCGCGGCGGATATGCTGTTCGCGAGTTTGCAGTGCTAACCGTAAAGCTGGTTTCCCATTTACATCCTTAGAAACCCCCACAATTCGCCCCGGAACTTGCCGTTTAAACTCCTCTCGCGTGGCGAAATAAGCTGCATGAGGCCCCCCATATCCCATCGGTACTCCGAAGCGCTGAGTGCTGCCTACGGCAATGTCAGCGCCAAATTCACCGGGGGGTTTAAGCAGACAAAGACTCAAAATATCTGCGGCGACTGTTACTAAAGCACCGCGATTATGGGCTTGTTCGATGAAATTTTTATAATCATAAATTATGCCATCGGTAGCGGGATATTGTAGCAGCGCCCCAAAAATTTCTTTGTCAAATTCAAAGGTTTGATGGTCGCCAATAATAATATCAAAACCCAATGGTTGAGCGCGAGTTTGTACTACTTCTATAGTTTGGGGATGGCAATCTTTAGAAACAAAAAATGCTTTGGCTTTATTTTTACTGATGCCATAAGTCATAGTCATGGCTTCTGACGCTGCTGTGCCTTCATCGAGTAAGGAAGCGTTAGCAATTTCCAATCCTGTGAGGTCGATAATCATGGTTTGGAAATTCAGCAAAGCTTCTAATCTACCTTGGGCAATTTCGGCTTGATAAGGCGTATAAGCTGTGTACCAACCTGGATTTTCTAGAATATTCCGCTGAATTACTGGCGGCGTGATGCAGTCGTAATATCCCATGCCAATAAATGAGCGAAATACTTGATTTTTAGAGGCAATTTCTTTAAGTTGCGCGATCGCGGCATATTCGCGTGTGGCTGCGGGCAATTTGAGGGGTTGCTTGAGGCGGATCGCTTGGGGTACAGTTTTGTCAATGAGGCGATCGAGGGTGGGAGAACCCAAAACATCAAGCATAAGCTGGACTTCAGCAGCAGTAGGGCCAATATGCCGATTCACAAAGCCACCTGTAGAGGCAGGAGTTGGCTGCTGAGTGGACTTAATTTCAGGGCTATAGGGTGTCAAGGGTGATTCTCCAGTACTGAGTGCTTATTATTTTGTAACATTTTTCCAAATTATCAGGTATCGCGATCGCACTTTGGCAATTACAGGCTAAATCAATATTATCGATGGGGTTACTCTCTCCCAGAGAGTGCGATCGCTCTTCTCCACCTCAGCATTTTGCATTGGTAACATATTAACAGCAGGGGTTCGATCCGCGACGATACCTATCCCCACATTACCGCAGCTAGGGATTAAGGATGCTTTTGTGCTATCATTATTATTGTAAAAAAGAGCTAAAATTTTATGGAAACAACTTTAAAATTCCTAAAAATATCGCAATCGCAAAAGCTTTTACTTAGCGTTATCTCCTTTGCTGTACCGATATTGATGTTGTTATATTTTACAGTTTCTGGGATTAACGACGATATAAATTTTGGAAGAGTGGAAATATTGGGAAATAGACTGCTCTCACCTTTAAGCCAACTTTTAGTATTAGTCTCCAAAGAGCAGAGATTGGTGACTAATATACCCCCAAAAAACAATTACAATTCAAATAATTTAAGTATCACCAGTAATCTTATAGAAGAGAATCTAAAAAATTTAGAAAAAGAAACACAAGTTATCGGTGAAAATTTAAAAATAACTCCTTCATCGCTGAAAGCAGCCGGGAACCCAGAATTACTTCCTGCCACGATTACCGAAAATTGGAAAAGTTTACAAAACAGTAAAAATAGCCTAACTACAGAACAGTTAAGTCAACAATATAGCGATCTGATAAAACGTATAAGGGAACTAATCAATAGAGTTGGGGATACTTCAAATTTAATTTTAGATCCAGCACTCGATTCCTATTATTTGATGGATGTTGTCCTTGCAGGTCTTCCGCAAGCTCAACAACAAATAGGAGAAATTTTATTATATACCCAAAAATTAAGTTTATATAAACAGCTTACCTACGAACAAAAGGTAAAGCTAGAAATTTATGCTTCCTCACTACAAAACACCGATTTGGTGCGTATTCAGCAAGGAATTTCTAATTCTCTTCTCGCCGAGAATGAATTTTATCGCAAGCTGCCTTCATTACAAAATCTTCCACCTGTGCTTAAATATTATGAAACTGCTGTCAATAAATTTACCGAAAGCTTAATCCAGGTTGCTAGAACAGGTAGGATAGAACTACTTGGAGCCAGTTTTTTTCAACAGGGAGAAGACGTAGTTATTCAAGGTTCGCAACTATGGACAGTGACCAGAAAAGAATTAGATAAGCTGCTTGAAAAACGGAGTAAATATTATGAAAATCTGCGCTTGATTTATCTGCTATCAAGTTTAGTTCCTCTGGCTACGTCTTGCTTTTTTTTGTTCGCCATTTTTCAGCAAATCAACTTAAATTCTTTGCTCAAACAAACCCAAGAATCAGGAATTCAGGTTTCTATATCAGCCACAGAATTGTTGGCAACAGCTAAAAAACAAGAGGTAGTTGTCACCCAACAGACAGAATTAATGCTAGATGTGATTAAATCAGCTCAGGAAATTTCGCAAGTAATAGACAAGCTGGTACAAGAGATGGATAAGGTTGCTTCCCAGTCCACGAAAACAGCTAAATTTGCCAGCGATAGTCAATTAGATGTAATCCAGATGAAAGAGGTGATGCAAGAAATGGAAAATGCTTCCAAAAATATTTCTGTTAAGCTAAAAACCATCGATCAAAGAGCGGGAAATGTTGCACTTGTACTTAGTACAATTACCAAGGTAGCAGAGCAAACAAATTTTTTGTCTTTGAATGCTGCGATTGAAGCAGAGAAAGCGGGTGAATACGGACGAGGTTTCGCTATTATTGCTCGTGAAATTCGCCGCCTAGCAGATCAAACTGCTGTTTCTTCTATAGATATTGAACAAATAGTTCAGGAAATGCAATTAGCAGTCTCAGAAGGTGTGACAGAGATGAATAGCTTTATGGGAAAATTATTTCAAGGTGTTGATAATATTAATAAAATTAGTACGCAAACCGGTAAAATTATCGAGCAGGTACAAACTTTATCGCCTGAGTTTGAGAAAGTAAATGTTTCCATGAAAAATCAGTCTCAAAATGCACAAATAATCAGTGAATCAATGAGTAGTTTTGCTCTGGGAATGAAGCACATAAAAAACTCATTGGATCAGACTTTTTTGGCAATTGAGCAACTCAGCGAAGCTGCGATCGGTTTGCGAAACCAAGTGTCGAAATTTAAAGTAAATGATTGAAAAGATCGGACGCATAATTTTTGACGGGGCGCGATCGCCCCGTCAAGTGTCCTACTCTCCCTCTACCTGCTGGCGATACTCCTGGGCTGATAAAGCATCATCTAAGTCATTAGCATCTTTAATGCGTACCTTCAACAGCCACCCTTCGCCATAAGGATCTTCAGCCAACTGTTCTGGAGCATCAATAATGGACTGATTACGTTCTATTACTGTACCCGTAACCGCAGAATAGAGTTCTTCCACAGCTTTAACTGACTCAACAGTTCCTAATCTTTCTCCTTTTTCCAAAGCGTCGCCAATTTCTGGCAACTCCAGAAACACGATATCGCCCAGTTGATCCACAGCAAAGGCACTGATGCCAAGGGTGGCAATTTCTCCTTCCAGCCGTACATATTCGTGACTGTCTAGGTACTTCAAGTCACTGGGATATTCAAAGTCCATATCAATTCCTCACGCCTCAAACAAAACTTTGCTCAGCCATACTAGAATGTTTTACCTTAATCTGCCAGAACTATCGCCAATGGATGCGATCGTTTTTTTGCATAGGCTTTTGACCATAGGATATAAAAATATGTAGCATAATTTAGACAACATATGATGTTACCTAGTTTATTTATGGACAAAAAAACCATTAAGCGATATTTAATAGGAGAACTTTCGTGGAAACGCCTGATACGTTCTATCATTTTTGTCTATGGGTTTCTATGTTTTTACGCCTTTTTCTTAACAGATCGCCAAATATTTCAACCTCAGTCTACCAGCTATCAAGACTCTAGGGAGATTCTGAAGCTAAATTCTACACCAGAAGTACAAATTTCGGCAATCTATCTACCAAACCCAAAAGGAGTTTATACTATCCTCTATAGTCATGGCAATGCTGAGGATTTGGGAGATATTAGACCAATATTGACAACTATTCGCAGTTTAGGTGTTTCAGTATTTGCCTATGATTATCAAGGCTATGGAACCAGTCAAGGTAAGCCTTCTGAGTCAGAATCTTACAAAGATATTGAGGCTGCTTACAATTATTTAACGCAAAAGTTAGGAGTTCCACCCCAGAAAATTATTATTTATGGTCGTTCTGTCGGTGGCGGGCCGTCCGTTGATTTAGCATCGCGAAAACCTGCTGCTGGATTGATTCTAGAAAGTACCTTTATTAGTGCATTTCGGACAGTGACAGTTATACCGATTTTACCTTTTGATAAGTTTGCTAATCTTAATAAGATCGAACAGGTTAATTGTCCAGTATTAGTAATACACGGCAAGGCTGACGAAGTGATTCCATTTTGGCACGGGGAGAAACTTTTTGCTACTGCTAAGGAACCTAAACTTTCTTTATGGATAGAGACAGCAGGCCACAATGATTTGACCAACGTAGCGGGAGAACTTTATCTTGAAAGCTTACGGAAGTTTATACAGTTGTTATAGCTGAAGGAAGAGAGAAGCAGGAAGAAGGAAGCAGGAAGAGGAGGACAAGTTTTGTCGGGTGGGCGCTGCAATTATCTGATTCAATTAGCTGATTCAATTAGAATAAATATCGTCATAGCAGCGCCCACCAAAACTGCTGTTAATTTGTGTTTTCCTGGTTCCTTATTCTATCTTTTGGGCGATCGATAAAATGGTCGTTTAACAACAACACCCGGATAATTTTTCCCTCGAATTTCTACCTCTAACTGCTGACCGATCGCAGCTAGGGGAGTCGGAACATAAGCCAGCGCGATCGCCTTATTTAAAGTCGGAGATAATGTGCCACTGGTAATTTCCCCCACGACTACACCCTCAGACAAAACTGGATAGCCGTGACGGGCGATATGTCTTCCCTCCATTTCTAAGCCTACCAAACGCTTCGCTACTCCCGTCGCCTTCTGCTGTTCTAGAACTTTGCGCCCAATAAAATAGCCCTTACTATCCAAATGAACTACCCAACCCAATCCAGCTTCTAAGGGTGTGGTAGTATCGTCAATATCTTGGCTATAAAGGCACATAGCCGCTTCTAGGCGCAACGTATCCCTAGCCCCTAAGCCGCAAGGAACCACGCCCGCAGCTAGCAGATTTCGCCACAGTTCTTTCCCTGCGATCGCATCTAGCATCACCTCAAATCCATCCTCGCCAGTGTAGCCCGTTCTGGCAATAAAAGCAGGCTCACCGAGTACCGTTGCCTCTAAATGACCGAAAAACTTCACTGCTGCTAGATTTTCCTTGACAAATTGTTGCAGATGTGCTGTAGCTTGCGGCCCTTGAACAGCGATCAGCACTTTTTCCTTGGAGATGTCGATGAAACTAATCCCACTCAATTCTAAATGGGCCCCAATCCAAGCTTTATCCCTAGCACGAGTAGCAGCATTGACAATCATCACCCCTCGCTGTTCGCCAGTGGTAGGGTCGGGGTCTTGATAATAAAAGATAATGTCATCTAATATACAGCCTTTGGCATTTAGCAAGACAGTATATTGAGCTTGACCGGGCTGCAAACGGCCCAGATCCGAAGGTACTAAAGTCTGGAGTTTTTCTATCAGGTTTTTACCTCTGAGGCCGAATTTCCCCATGTGGGAAATGTCAAACATTCCCGCACGCGATCGCACCGCCTGATGTTCGGTATTAATCCCCCTGTATTGTACAGCCATTTCCCAGCCGGAGAAGGGAACCATCCGGGCTTTAAGTTCTAAAGATAGATCGAACAGAGGAGTGCGAGCCAGAGAACTTGTCGCCTCTGGGCGCAAATTTTCAGCGTTACTGGGTTCAGTTGACTTTGCCACAGGTAGCCCCATCGTTACAGATTGATTCCTTCTGATTTTAATGGATGTAACTTCATTTATACCTTCTCTTAGGATGATGAGCCTGGTATAGATTTTGACAATACAACTAGATATTAGTCAGTCGATGTGGTTCTCCCAACATCACGATCGAACAGGTCAACTGTCCAAGCAACTGAGTTGTGACATCGCTGACTGCTAATCCCGCCGCCGTGCGGTTTCTAGTCGATCGCAACACCACCAAATCAGCAGCACCAGACGCAGTGACAATTTCCCTAACGACATCTACACCTCGCCTCACCTCAATCTGAACTTCCGCCTTACCTTCCACCCCTGATTTAGCAACCAAAAGCAATAATTGCGAGTGAATCCAAGCAATCCCAGAATCCTTAATTCCCCGGTTGCACAAATGCAGCACAGTGATTTGCAGTTGAGAATCTCCTAGCGCTCTGGCAAACTGTATTAGCCGCACTGCTTCAGAGTTCAAGTTTTCCACCGGCACTAAAACGCGCTTAATTTTATTGGGTTCAACCAGCAAGCGCGTCACCGCCACTGGACAGTGAGCGGCCCACAGCACGCCGTCAATTACATTGCCAAACAAGCGAGCTCTCAGTCCCGTCCGTTTCCCCCAACCCATAACAATTAAATGCGCTTTTTGTTCGCGAGCAACACGGGCTATTGCTTGGGAAATATCATTATCAATTCTTAGGGTTGGCTGAGATTTGACACCAAGTTTTACTGCCATTTGTTGGGCTTTTTCCAGCAATGTTTCGCTCCGGTGCAAAGCCATTTCTAACTGGGGCGCATCCATGTTTTGAGTGTGAGGTGCGGTAATTGCTAGCGGTACAATTTGACCGCTATTGCCATGAGCTAACAGAGCTGCCATCTCAATTAGATATCTTTCTGTATCGGGATTGTACACTGGTACAACTACCGTTAATGCAGGATTTTCGGCGGTGGATTCCCAATTTTTTGAAAAGGTTTCCGCTTCCACATTTTTCGAGGTAGTTGTTAGCCCTACTGCAACTCTACTGGTAACTATTGGACCTAATGTTGCTGTTACTAACATTAGAACAATTACACTATTTAAAATGTCTTCAGTAAGCAGCCCAGCTCGGTAGCCCACCAAAGTCGCTGCCAAAGTTGCACCAACTTGAGGCAAAGATAACGACCACATAGTTAGAAATTCTTTAGTGTTGTAGCCGTAGATAAGTTTAGCTAAGTAGGCTGCTATCCCCTTACTACTAATTAAAGCCATAACAATCGTCAGGGGAATTGTTACAGAAACAATACTTTTTATAAAAGTTTGGACATCAATTAATAACCCCAAATCCACAAAAAATATCGGAACAAATAACACGCTACCTACGAAAACAACTTTATCTTTAACTGCACCTTCTCCTACAGCTTCATTAACAGCTAAACCAGCCAGAAATGCCCCAATAATTTTTTCTACACCAATGAGCTGAGCGCCTAATGATGCTAGAAAAACGGCTAGCAATACAAATAAAAATTGGTTGCCTTCTTGATCTCCAGTACGGCGGAAAAATTCTCTACCTGCCCAGTCAAAGCCAAAGATAACGACGGCTGTATAAATAGCTAAACTTACCAGCAGAGTGACAAAATTGATGGGTGAGAATTCTCCGGCATGAATAGCAACACAAACGGCTAATACCAACAATGCACCAATGTCTGTAAAAATGGTAGCACCGATTGTTACCATGACTGATTCATTGCTAGCTACTCCCAAGCGACTAACAATAGGATAAGCGAGTAAAGTGTGAGAAGCTAACAGCGAACCTATTAAAATTGAAGCATTCCAATCAAAACCAAAAATTCGACCGACAGCGGTTCCAGCAATCATGGGTACGGCAAAAGTTAAACTGCCAAAACCCATAGAACGATGTTTCTTTTTACGGAACTGCTCAATGTCTACTTCTAAACCTGCTACAAACATCAAGTAAAGTAAACCGATATCTGATAGCAGCTTCATGGTGGGCATTTCTTTGTCAAGTAATTGTAGCCCGTTGGGGCCCAGGAGAACGCCCGCAGCTAGCAAACCAACTAATCCGGGAATCTTGAAGCGCTCAAAGATGATGGGCACACTCAAAATCACCAAAAGTAAAACTACAAAAGGAACAATGGGTTCTGAAAGAACTTCTGCAAAGTGTCCCATAATTAACTCAAGTTGGGGGTGAAGGTGGGATTTGTTCAATTGTCAATGATCTTGAAACTTTTGACTACCCTCCCCTAGATATATAGTTATGATTTGGATATAATAACGTATATGCACTCAATTTACCAATTACCAATTACCAATTACCAATTACCAATTACCAATTACCAATTACCAATTACCAATTACCAATTACCAATGACTAAATATTTTGCTACTGTTGCTCGTGGTTTAGAACCACTTGCTGCTCAAGAATTAGAACGGCTGGGAGCTCAAGATGTTCGTCCTGATTTTACGGGGGTATATTTTGCGGGCGATCGCGCTTTACTTTATCGCGTGAATCTTTGGGCGAGGATGATATTTAGAGTGCTGGTTCCGATAGCTGAGTTCCAGTGTGATGACTCCGATATGCTCTACCGGGAAGTGCAAAAAATTGATTGGGAGGAATATCTGGATACTGACAATACTCTGGCAGTGGACTGCACGGGGGGCAATCAAAAACTGAACCACACTCATTATACTGCTCTACAGGTAAAAAATTCAATTGCCGATCGACAACGAGGTAATTTTGGGAAGCGCTCTAATGTTGACACAAAAAATCCTGATTTGCTGATTAACGTTCACATTCATAAAGACCGCTGTATTTTAAGCTTAGACAGTTCTGGTGGCAGTTTGCATCGGCGGGGATATCGTCCGGCTGTGGGTGCGGCTCCTCTGAAAGAAACTCTGGCGGCCGCTTTATTAGAGATGGCAGAATGGAATCCTAATTTACCTTTTTTAGACCCGATGTGCGGTTCTGGAACTCTGCCTTTAGAGGCTGGTTTAAAGGCTTTGAATATTGCACCCGGATTGTTTCGAGAAAAGTTTGGGTTTATGACTTGGCGAGATTTTGATGAAGCTCTTTGGGAGCAGTTATGGGAGGAAGCAGAAAATAGCGAATTGTCGGAGTTGAAAGCGGTAATTGGCGGTAGCGATCGCGATCCTGAAATTTTAACCCAAGCTCGCACCAATGCACAGCAGGCTGGTCTTAAAGATAAGATTAAGTTTGCTCTAACGGAGTTATCACAATTGGAAGCACCAGCAGATAGCGGCGTACTGATTTGCAATCCTCCCTATGGCGAACGTCTGGGAGATGCTAGCGAATTGGCAGACCTTTATAAGCTGTTAGGCGATGTTTTTAAACAGCGTTTTAAGGGTTGGAATGCGTTTATTTTAACAGGGAATAAGGAGTTAGGTAAAAAAGTGGGACTCAAGACAGCACGGCGGATTCATGTTTATAATGGAACCTTAGAATGTACTTTACTCAAGTACGAACTGTATTAGAATCTAATTTCTAAAGTGGCAACAAAGAAACGTGAGCAGAAACTATTTTCCAACCTTCAGGAAATTTACGCCACATCTGACTCTGCCGGCCTTCCCGCAGAATACCATCAATGATGCGGCGAAATTCCAGAGTTACAGCGGCCATATCTGCATCAAAAGTAACAACTTTGAGATTAAACATTTCACGTTCTAAATTCAAAGGCGATCTGCCTTGGCGAAAAGCTCTAATTCGATCGCTACCATAAAGGTTTTCAGTCACGCCAAAACGCACAACATCTGGTGAATCCCAGAACAGTTCACTGAGAGTTTCAATATCATTAGTACAAAGGGCTTTTTCATATTTGAGATAAAGTTCCGTTAACTCAGACACTAAAATAGGATCATTAATTTTAGTCATAAGAAGAAGGAAGAAGGAAGAAGGGGAGCGGGGGAGCGGAGGAGCAGGGGAGCGGAGGAGATGGGGAGGATGGGGGGTAATTAGCAATTAGCAATTAGCAATTAGCAATTAGCCATTACCAATTACCAATTACCAATTACCAATTACCAATTACCAGTTAACAGTTAACAGTTAACAGTTAACAATTAAAAATTACCGCTCAATTTTGACAGAAATAATCTTGTCGCCTTGGCGGATAGCATTGACTACATCCATATCTTCAGTTTTGCCAAAAGTCGTATGGACTCCATCTAAATGAGATTGAGGAGAGTGGCAAATAAAGAATTGACTACCGCCAGTATCGCGACCTGCATGGGCCATTGATAAAGTCCCTGCCAGGTGTTTGTTGCTGTTAATTTCGCACTTGATTTTGTAGCCAGGGCCCCCCGTTCCAGTACCTTGAGGACAACCTCCTTGAATCATAAAATTAGGGATGACTCGGTGGAACTTCAGGCCGTCATAAAAACCTTTTTCAGCCAAGTCTACAAAATTCTTCACCGTATTCGGTGCATCCTGGTCAAACATATCCAAATGGATAGTGCCTTTTTCCGTTTCCATGATAGCGCGAGTCATGATTTTTTTTGCTCCTGAGAATCAGTGTTCCGTAATCACAAGCCTGAGCGAATCTAGAGAGATTCAAAAAGGATTCGTCAAATTGCGGCTCCCAGATTCTAACATAAGTAGAGGGTACAGAGAAGAGAGCAGAGGTCAAAAAGATTTAGTTACGTTACTAGCAATTGCGTGTAATTCTGGATAGAATTATCCTCTGCGTCTCCTCTCAACTAGGGAGATAATCTTCTCCTTCCAAATTAGTTGGTCGTATAATCGGCATCAATCCAACAACGAGGCAGCGTTTCGCCCGAAGGAAAAACTAATGTTTCCTTGGCAAAACTATCTGGTTGTTGCTCCTCTTGACCAGCTTGAATTTGCCCCGGAACTTCATTCTTCATAGGGCTTAACAATGCCTCTATATCTAGGATTTCTACCAGCGTGCCGGATTCTTTTTCTTTTAAAAGCATAGATTCTCCTTAATTAAGCGAATGTGAGTGAGAAGTTAAACACAATTTCAATGTGTTATTTGTATGCGGAAATCAACATTAATAAAATGTCAAATTAAGTGTCAAATTAGATATAAAATAGGCACTTTAATCTGACAATTTATTTAAGAATTGGCATTTTTTTTGCTCACTATTTACAATCTTAAAGCTTTATAACTGTTTGCGTATCTCTCTATAGTGTTAATTTATTAGGAGTCTTGGGGCTGCTGATTCTCAAGGCAAAAGCAAGCAATTTTTGATAGGACATTTGAGCGATCGCCAGGGAAAACGCATCTATCTCAATTGGTCAGAGACTATCAGGACTTACCCATCGATCCCAAAAAATCAAAATTTAAGATAGCTTCGGGTGAGTGCTGTTAAAGATAACGAATTATAACAAATATTATTCTCAATAAGCTAGAATACGCAAAGTTGCTTGAGAAAATCGGCTCTTGTTTGATCTTCCAACGTTGAGCCTGGATAGGTAGCCAGATAGCTTTAAAATTAAATAAGTTTTACCTCTTTAGGAGGATGCTAATAAGCTAGTATTAGTAAGCAGCTAAGAGCTGTTGGCAATATAGAACAGAAAACTCAATGAAACGCTCATTATCGATCGCAACTTTGGTCTTAGCGCAGATTACAGCCGGAACTACCTTGCTGAGCTTGACTAGCTGTACGCCAGTAACGACTGCTCAAAAAAACGTAGAGCCGCAATCACGGCAAACAGTTAAAATTAGCGGTGCTGGTGCAATTTATCCAGCCTTAAAGGTAGTCGCAGAAGCCTACGAAAAAAAAGTAACAAACACGGAAATTATCTTCTTCCCTCCGAATCAAAGTGGTGGGGGAATTGCGGGAGTAAAAAACAGTTTAGTTGACATTGGTGCTCTTACCCGTCAGTTAACAACTGAGGAAAACAACGGTCAACTAACCTATCGCGAGATTGCCAAAGATGCTCTAGTTGTAGCTACTAACCAGAGTGTGAAAGGGGTGAAAAATTTACAAACAAAAGATTTGCAAAAAATTTACAGTGGTGAGATCGTAAATTGGCGAGATTTAGGCGGGCCAGATGCTAAGATTATTGTACTCGATCGCCCTGAAGACGAATCAGCCAAAAAGCTGTTACGAAAGTATTACCTGGGCAAAAGTGTGACCATAACCTCATCAGCGGTGCTACTATCCCAGGAACCAGAATTAATTAGGGCAATGCAAGACACGCCCTATTCTATAGGGTATTTTTCCCTCGCTTATGCCATTGCAAACAACCTGGTAGTCAACCGCTTAAGTCTGGATAACATAGCTGCGACAGTCGAAAATGTTAAAGCTGAAAAATACTTGATGGTAAGGACTCTCGGTATTGTCTACAAAACAACTCCCAGTCAAACTGTCCAAGGATTTCTTGATTTTGTTGCTAGCGAAGAAGGGGCTACAGAGTTGCTACAATCTGGATTTGTGCCATCTACTGCGAAGAAGTAAACAAAGTGTTATTGATTCACCTGCTTACATTGTTAGCTGGTAATGCCTGTGTAATTGTTTCTCAAGCTCATAACTAATGCAGATTCGCCACTTATTTAAGAAAAACTTGTTAATAGCTAGCGCTAGAAAAGCTCAAATATTGTGGCGGAATGCCCGCTTTAAAAGTATGTACTCAAAACTGGCTTTAAACCAGAAAATTATTGTCCCATTCCTGTTAGTAATCCTCACTCAGGCAATGGTGTTAATGATTGGCTTTGGCTACTGGTTTTCGAGCAGCCTTGAACAGCAAATGATCGCTGAAGTAGAGAGTCTTTCATCACTGGTTTTGCGAGACTTTAACCGGGAAGAACAGCACTTGCAGTTGCAAACTAGGCTAGTAGGCGATACAGCGGCGGTTCGCTCGGCAGTAAATCAGCGCGATACGGTGGCACTCCTCCAGATTTTACTACCTTTAAAAACCACTTTGCAACTGGACTTGATTAAGGTAGTAGACAAAGATGGTGGGGTACTAGCGAACTTACAGAATGAAGAATTAGCTGATGCAATACTTAAGGATCAAACAGCCTTCGATCAAGCGCTCAAAGGGGTGTATCTATCTGATTTGTTAAATCTAAAGAAACCAGACGGACATTTACAGTCTGTTTTAGTTGGATTTGCACCTGTAAAGTCTAAAGATGGTATTATCGGCGCGATTATTATTGGCACTTTAATCAGGGATGATTTACTCAAAAAGCTTACTATTGGTACGCGGGAACACTTGATGGCTTTTAATCAAGATAAAGCTGTAATTGCTTCTACTTTGCCAATAGTTCGGAGCAATTTTTCTTGGGTTTCACCGCCCCAAGAAGCTCGTCCACAACGAGTTAAGATAGGGGGTGGGGAATATTTTGCTAAAAGTGTAGTGCTTTCTGGGCTAAATAATTCTTCTCTAACTGTGGTGCTGCTCAATTCTGTTGTGCCTCTAGACGAAGCTAGACAAGCACTATGGAGGCATTTGTCAATCTTTTTCTTGCTAACTGGGTGTCTCACTACTTTTGTCGGCATTAAGATAGCGCAAACGATCGCTAGCCCTATACAAGCTATCACTAAAGTAGCTCAACAAGCAACGCGAGAAGCTAATTTTACTGTGCAAGTTCCTGTTACTACTAGCGATGAAGTAGGCTTGTTAGCAATATCATTAAATAGTTTAATTGGGCGGGTCGCAGAACATACTCAAGAAATAGAAATGGCTCGTCAGCATTTGGAAAAACGGGTAGAAGAAAGAACAAAAAAACTTTCTCAAAAGCACGATCAACTTTTGCAAACCCATCACCAACTGCGCCAAGCCTTGCAAAATCTTCGGGACACTCAAAGCCAATTAATTCAGGCAGAAAAAATGTCGAGTTTGGGTCAGATGGTGGCGGGAGTTGCCCATGAAATTAATAACCCTCTCAACTTCATTAGCGGCAATCTTAAATATGTTAATAGTTATGTTGAAGACTTAATGAAATTATATCGAGTTTATCAACAAGAATATACTCTGCCAAATAGTGCTATAGAGAATATTACTGAAGAAATTGACTTTGAATTTATAGTCCATGATTTGACCAAAATTTTGTCTTCTATGAAGATGGGTACTGAGCGCATCAGTCAGATTGTGCTGTCTTTACGCAATTTTTCCCGGCTGGATGAAGCGGAACTTAAACGGGTCAATATCCATGAGGGAATTGATAGCACTCTATTGATTATTAGCCATAAGATTAAGGAGGGAATTGAAATTATTAAAGATTATGAAACGTTGCCACCTGTGGAGTGCTATCCCGCGCAACTGAATCAAGTTTTTATGAATATACTTAGCAATGCAATTGATGCTCTCAATTCACAAGAAAATCAGGAAGTCAAGCAAATTATAATTCAGACGGAACTAGATCCGCCCCATGCAGAGCAACTGCATAGGGCGTTGGTGCGGGTACGAATTCGAGATAATGGCCCTGGGATTCCTCCCGAACTTAAAAGAAAGATATTTGACCCATTTTTTACAACGAAGCCGATAGGTCAAGGTACGGGTTTGGGGCTTTCTATTTGCTATCAAATTATTGAAAAGCATCACGGTAAAATTGAGGTAAGTTCAGAGATTGGGCAAGGGACGGAGTTTACGATCGCGCTTCCAGTTAGTCAGTCTTCAACAGGCCATATCCCAGATAGTGAGAATGTTTAAGTGCTGAGAATTCTGCACTCATCAGGTAACGGCGCTGTCTGGGCGGTTTAAGGATAGCGCTGAGGCGGCGACGCTACGAAGGATTCGGTATCCTGGGTATCTAAGCTTGTGAGCGATCGCGCACAACAGCAGTAATGGCATTATGACAGTTGAAGGGGTGGACTCTAGGAGTATGCCTCATCAAAAATCTAATATCGCCTGAGAATCAGCCCCATCTAGGGTAGACTGCGATCTATAAGGTCGCGATCGCAGCTTAAGATCCTGAGACACTTGAGGAAGTACAACAAAAACCCCTAACATTCAAAAGCCCTTCGGCTTCAATAAATATAAGTTAAACAACTCGGTAGGTGTTATGAGAATTTCGTTTAAGAAAACAATTGCAACTTTGGCCACTTCGGCACTTTTGACAATCGGCGCAGTCAGTTCTGCGATCGCATTCACTTTTGACCAAACAGAAATCGAGCAAGCTAATGTCGCTGCCATTGCTCAACCCCGCCAAGATGGTAGTTACCAATTGCTGATTATAGAACAAATACCCAACAAGCGGCAGTGCTGGAGTGAAAGTGGCAGTCGCCCCATCATCGTCAATCCATTGTTAATGAACTTTGATTTTACCAATGATTGCAGACGCGCCACTGATAGCAACGGCTTTTCTATCCGCATGGGCGGTACTGATTTAGCATTGAAATATAGCTTGAGTTTGCAGAATGTTAACGGGGATGTGATACTGGTAGGGACTCCGAGCGATCGCAACGCTCAGCCAATAGCGATCGGCAGAACTCAGGGAACTATTAATGGCTTTATGAAAGTTATTTTAGAACCTGGCTGGCGCTTCACCAAAAGATCGTATCAAGGTAAAACATTAGGACATTTTTATTTCACCAGCAATCAGCTTGCACCGGGAAGTACAGACACCGGAGGCGGTACGGTCGATCCTTCACCAACATTCAAAGATATTGCTAACGATATCTACGCTGCGGAAATTAAAGAAGCTGTTGCCCTTGGATTTGTGGCCGGTTTCTCTGAGGACAATACTTTCCGGCCTCAACTTGCTTTAACTAGAGAGCAATTAGTCTCTTTAGTATTAGAATCTTTGAAAGGAATACAAGGCGCTAATATTGTGATTCCTACTCAAGCATCTTCTCGCCCTTATAGCGATGTTGAAACTACCCGCTGGAGTGCAGCTAAAATTCAATTTGCGCGAGATAAGAACATCGTTAGCGGCTATAAAGATGGCACTTTCAAACCAACTCAACCAGTCACTCGCGCTGAATTAATGGCTGTGATGCGTCGCGCGGCAGAATTTGGTTTATCTGCGCGGGGAATGAGCCCAGTATTAACTCCTAAACAATCGCCGACTAATTTCTCTGATATTCAGAGTCACTGGGCTGCTGCTACTATTAGCCAAATGTCTTCTTATTGTAAGGTAGCTTCTCCGGTTAATGAAGTTGGGAGCCAGTTTTCTCCTGATAGTTCTGCCAAGCGGAATTATGCAGCGGCGGCTACTTTGCGGATGCTCAAATGCGTGAAAGGTCAATAATTAAGTGGATGTAATTACAGGTGGTGGTGGGCAATGCCCACCCTACATTTTTATTCATGAGTAGATCCATCTGGCATAATTGTGCCAGTGAGCTTGGCATTTTCAAAGTTAGCGCCCCCTATTTTTGCATCTGTTAAGTTAGCACCAGATAAGTCTGCACAGCTTAAGTTTGCTGCGCGGAGGTCGGCTGAAATTAGGTCAGCGCCACCCAGTTTTGCATAATTTAAAGATACTTGCCGCAAATCAGCTTCAGTTAAGTCTGCTGTAGTTAAATTAGCGCTATTTAATTTTGCATCACTCAAGTTAACTTGTCTCAAATTAGCTCTACTCAAATTAGTACTCTCTAGGTTTACTCCTTGAAGTTTTGCCCCACTCAAATTCGCATCTCTCAAATCGGAACCACTAAATCTTACTGAACTCAAATTAGCCCCTTGTAAATCTGCTCCCATCAATTTAATATTGGTTAAGTCCCTATCAGTTATATTGGCATTTTGTAGCGATCCATAAGGAACAAGTAAATAAGCACCAGCTTTCACAGGATCAAAATCAATAGGAAATAAAGTTGCTTCATTACAAATCGCTCCTTGAAGCTCAACTCCATTGAGATTTGCTCCATCAAAATTTGCTTCTAACAGGTTAGCATTGCTCAGATTTGCATTCGTCAAATCGGTATTTCTTAAATCTACTTTCCTCAAATATAGTCCGCTTAAGTTAGCTTGAACAAGGCTTGCATCGCTGAATTTTGTTCCTATACTAAGTTTGGCACCACTGAGGTTTGCACCATTCAAATCAGCCTCAGTGAAATTTGCATATTCTAGTCTAGCTCCTCTTAAACTTGCCTTCCTTAATTTGGCTTTCTCTAGTTTAGCCGATTGTAAGTTACCATTAGAAAGATTGACACCGCATAAATTAGCCTCACTAAAATTTGTGCCGCCAGGAAAACTCGCATCTCTCATATCTGCTCCTTTCAAATTTGCCCCACTAAGATTTACATATTGCCAACTTACACCAATCAAATTAGCTTTATTCAAATTAGCATTACTCAAGTTAACATTAGCTAGGTTTTTAGTTCTTAGATCAGCACCAGCTAAATTAATCCCAGCAAAATCTCTTTCTCCCTGCTTGTAACGCTTCCAAAACTCCTCAACACTAACAACAGGTTCCAGACATTCTTCAGACTCATCCTCCACATCCTCACAGCTATCCTCTAAAGCAATATCTTCAGTATCCGCCGCCAATCCTTCCAAATAATCGGCTCGATCCAAGTAATCCGAACTCGCGACAAACCGCCTCTCAATCTCATCCTCACTTAATACTTCACTGCTGTCAAATCGCTCAATTAACTGCTTGATAATGTGGGAATCATTTGTGCGAATTCCCACTTCCCTTTCTGCACTTTGATCGCCATTAGTCAGCAAATTATGACTCCCCAACATCGCAAAACTGGAATCGCATACTAAAAAGTTCTCGTGAGTTCCCAATAAATCCAGACAAAATCGATCGGGATATTCACTAGCTAATTCTTGTAAATCTGCCAAAGCATTATAGCGCCATCCCTTACCGATATTTTGCCGATCTCCCAGATAACCCCAACCAATATCGATCAAACATCCTCGGTTCAAACACTCCCTAAATTTTTGCAGTAATTCATCATTAATGCTATTACAATTAAGCCAAGGGCAGACAATAATTACCCGTTCTTGTGCTATTGATAAAGCCTCCATCAACACAGCACGACTATTGAGGCGATCGCATACTAACTGATACTGAAAATCAAACTCTTCAGCCTGACTATCAACCTCTATCGGCGGCTCGGGAATAATTGCTTGCTCCCCATTCTCTAAATTAAATCTTTGTTGAAGTATCGCAACTTCAGCCATCAAACTTTCTAACTGTCGCGCTTCATAACGTTCATTAAATAGTTGCTCGTGAGCTTCTAACCGCTGCTTAAGTTTGGCTATATATCTTTTCAGGATAACCTGGTTTTCTTCAAGCTGCAATACTCTCGCATTTAAGGATGATAAATCTAATTCTTCCTGTGACATACTGCTACCCTAAAATTAACAAAAAGTCAATATTCATAATATGGCTAAGGACTTGATTGTGGTGTGGGGTGGGTTTTTTAGCCTTTGCTGTACTGTTTAAACCTGTTGGCGAACCCGCCCCTACAACTTTTTGACAATTGTGGAAGATATCAAACATTGCCAACCTCTGCCAAGTCAGCAACTGGCTCAATATTTTCCCCTTCCACTTGTTCCGCTTCAGCCACCGAAACTGTTAACTTTAATCCCAAAGTATTTAGCCAATTTGCTAACGCATAAATCGTTTCACTGCCTTTGCCAGACAACAAATTATCTAATTTTTCCAAATGCAATTTAGCATCTTCAGCCGACATATTTTGTTCCCCCAGAGCCTCAAATACATCTCTCATTGCATTTCGCATAATTCCCAGTTCCAAATCTCCTTCTTCCTCTTCAAAAATGACAGTAAGGTAAGCAGCAGCAAATACAAAATCTTTCAGAGATTGAATCTTATAAGGATGGTAAGGCAAACTTTTAGGCATTTTCTCTACTCCTGTATTCTATCCAAAATTCCTTAGCCGTTTGAATATCTTGCTCTTGAGTGCTTTTATCTCCACCACATAGCAGAAGCACTATAGTTGCTCCTACTTGTCCAAAATAGACCCGATAGCCAGGGCCAAAATCAATTCTAAATTCCCAGACTCCCTCTCCCAGGGAGCGATAGTCTCCAAGGTTGCCACTGCTAACCCGCTCAAGCCTTTTAACAATCTTAGCTTTGCCTTTAAAGTCGCGGAGGGAGTCTAACCACTCCGAGAAAGGAATCCTGCCATCTGGGGTGGCATAACGCTGAATTTCCCTCGGTGTTACTTCCATAATCTTGATTGTAGCCGCTGAGCACTCCAAAATAATACAGCCGCCCTACACACCCCTTGACCACATAAGCTATAATTGTTAAGAAATCTTTAGTTAACGCTCTGAACGTCCCAGACGCAATTTATGAGTCTTCCCATTCGCAACATAGCTATCATCGCCCACGTAGATCACGGCAAAACTACCCTTGTAGACGCTCTACTCCGACAATCCGGCATCTTCCGTGAAGGGGAAGAAATTCCAGATTGCGTCATGGACTCCAATGACATTGAGCGGGAACGCGGTATCACCATCCTTTCCAAAAATACAGCCGTTACCTACAAAGAAACTCTAATTAATATCGTCGATACCCCCGGACACGCTGACTTCGGTGGCGAAGTTGAGCGAGTGCTCGGTATGGTAGACGGTTGTTTATTGATTGTCGATGCCAATGAAGGGCCAATGCCACAAACTCGGTTTGTACTCAAAAAAGCCTTAGAAAAAGGACTGCGACCGATTGTTTTTGTCAACAAAATTGACCGCGAACGAGCTGACCCCCACAAAGCAGTTGATAAAGTTTTAGATTTATTTCTTGAACTCGGTGCTGATGACGATCAGTGTGAATTTCCCTACTTATTCGGTTCGGGTTTAGCGGGTTATTCCAAAAAACACCTCGAAGATGAAGGTGTGGACATGAAACCTCTATTTGAAGAAATCTTAGACCATGTTCCGCCACCAGTTGGCGATCCAGAAAAGCCGCTACAATTGCAAGTTACGACTTTGGATTATTCCGAATATGTGGGACGAATTGTGATCGGCCGCATTCATAATGGTACGATTAAAATGGGTCAGCAAGCTGCTTTAATCACAGAAAGTGGCGCAATTATCAAATCCAAGATTACAAAATTAATGGGATTTGATGGTTTAAAGCGGATTGATATCCCAGAATCTTCTGCTGGTAATATTGTCGCAGTGGCAGGTTTTGCTGAGGCGAATATTGGCGAGACGATAACTTGTCCCAACGATCCGCAAGCTTTACCGTTGATTAAGGTTGACGAACCGACTTTGCAGATGACGTTTTCGGTGAATGATTCGCCGTTTGCTGGTCAAGAAGGGAAGTTGGTGACATCTCGACAAGTACGCGATCGCTTAATGCGAGAATTAGAAACTAACGTGGCCTTGCGCGTAGAAGAAACCGACTCTCCTGATAAGTTTTTAGTATCGGGACGCGGGGAATTACACCTGGGTATTTTAATTGAAAATATGCGCCGGGAAGGTTACGAGTTCCAAGTTTCTCAACCACAAGTTATCTATCGTGAAGTTGCTGGCAAAATCTGCGAACCTTTTGAGTGTTTAGTCTTAGACGTACCCGAAGAAGCTGTGGGTGGTTGTATCGAACGTCTCGGCCAACGCAAGGGAGAAATGCAGGATATGCACGTTGGTGGAAATGGCCGCACTCAAATAGAATTTTCAATTCCCGCACGCGGTTTGATTGGGTTCCGAGGCGAGTTTATGCGTTTGACTCGCGGCGCTGGAATTATGAATCATAGTTTCCTAGATTATCGCCCGCTTGGTGGTGAAATTGCAGCTCGTCGCAATGGAGTTTTGATTTCTTTTGAAGAGGGAATCGCTACCTATTATTCATTGCAAAATGCTGAAGATCGCGGTGTCTTTTTCATCACTCCCGGAACCAAGGTTTATCGGGGGATGATTATTGGTGAAAATAATCGCGGTGAAGATTTGGAACTCAATATTTGCAAGTCGAAGCAGTTAACTAATCACCGGGCCTCTGGCGGTGAGGAATTAGTACAATTGCAAGCACCTGTAGATATGAGTTTGGAACGTGCTTTGGAGTATATTGGGCCCGATGAATTGGTGGAGGTAACGCCTCAGTCAATTCGCTTGCGGAAGGTGAGTAAGAAGTTGGTGAAGCGTTAAAATTTAAGGGTGGGTAATTCCCACCCTTTGTTTTCTGGGTAAAAAAGTGCGGCGGAAGTTATAAAGTTTATAGATACTATAACTGAGCTTGTAATCGCTCTCCAGCATCAGATATTATAAGAAGAGCTGTGAATCGCTCGAAAATTTTTAATTATAGCTATGTGCGATGCGTGAAAAGATAAATATACTATCTAACTATAGCATGATAACAACACTAAAACCTAACTCAATTCAGTAAATAGGTAAATATTAAAGACTAGGCGCGATCGCGAACTCTCCTAATCCCAATAATATGTTTTAATAAATACTTACAGAAAACTTAAACCAGAGCATCCATGAGCCCTAAAACAATAGCAGTAATCAATTTCAAAGGTGGTGTAGGAAAAACCACAGTCAGTTGGTGTCTAGGGAAAGTGCTTTCCGAAGAAACAAACTGGCAAACTTTAATGTTTGACCTCGACCCACAAATGTCATTAACTGAAGCCATCGGACTAAATGAAAATACAGGTCATTTAGATGACAAATTTGGCAAGTGGTACGAAAGATCTATTAAATATCGCCAAACCATTTATGATGCTATTGAAGTTTTTAGAAAAGCCGGAAGTAATTTTAAATTTCCTGTTGGTTTTGACAGTATATATGAAATTGATGAGCAGTTGCATTTTATCCCGTCAGTTGAAGAATTGTACTGGTTAGAACTTGAGGGATTTCAAGCAAAAAATGTTAAAGATTTTATCCGTAGTTTTGTGGGCAAAATCACAAATTCTTCCCATTTACCAAATTATGACTTTATCCTTTTTGACTGTTCTCCTTCCTTTAACCTACTTTCCTACAGCGTACTCTCCTGCTGCGACTTGGTATTAATTCCTGTAAATCCTGATTATTTTGGTTCCAGAGGATTGAGCTTACTTCTCAACTCTCTCAAAAGAAGAATAGAACCTTTTCCTTTTCCCAAAATAGCTGTATTTATGAATAAAGCCAAAACCTACGGAGGTCTGCTGACAAATGAAGTACAATTTTACATGAGAGAGGATAAGAGGATTTGCGCTGAAGCAGCCGCAGAGAATAACATACCAATTAAGTTTTTGGAATCTACTATTCGAGAAACTGTGGGAATTAAACGGGCAATAAATGAAGGAGAATTACCCGCAGACATAGTAACAGACTTTGACGAATTGTGGCGCGAATGTGCGGAGTATCTGAAATGAAAAAAGAAGAAATGTTTCAGAATGATGACGAAGAGATTGTAGAGCTAACTGACGAAATTACTGAACTTAAAGCAATAATGCGAGAAGTTTCTAGAAAATTGACTCGGATTGAAACTAAGGTGAAGCGTGGATTAAATTCTGCCCCAAAAAACTCGGAATCAAAAGTATCTCAACTCACTTCAACTGCTAACGAATCTCAGAATTTATCTCCTGAACAGGTACTAGAGGTTTATGAAGAACTCCGTTTAAAAGCTAAAGCTGGAAATGAGGAAGAAGTCAAGCAGAAATTGTCGGATATGAACTTAACCGATCTCAATCTTCTCTGCTGGGAATTAGGCGCATCTGTGAGAGGAAAAACTCCCTCGCGGAAAAAAATGCTTGATGCTATTCTTGGCAGAATCAAACAGAGTTTGATGCTTTCACGGCATATCGATCGCAAGATGCTATAGCTAGGGATTAGGGGCTAGGGGCTAGGGGAAGAAGGGAATAGAATGAATGGTTTTAGGAATTCAGAACGTCCTAACCCCCAAGACGGTTGCGATATAAAGTTTTCAACACTTAAATTGGAGAGCTTTCTATAATTTTTTTCTCTTTAAGCTGTTGGCCTCTTGATAAATTTTTTAGCACGAGTTTTTGAGGGTTTTCAGCTTCTAGTTGCTGCTCAATTTTGGGTAACTTAAATACCACTCCTGCCAACATCCAGTAATAAACCGTTACTGGATCGACATCTAAAGGATAGTATTGAGGATTGACGCTAATAAAGCCAATAAATACCCAAAAACTAGCCCCGTAAATTCGCAAACTTCGGTCACGCACAGAGCGGTAAGCTTTGAAAGTTAGGAAAGTTAAGTGCAAAAACATCATTTGAAATGCAATTGCACCAGGATAGCCAAGTTCGTATATCAGCTTGGGTTGGTAGGTTTCAATTAACTGTGTAGCACCTAAAAAACGGGTGGAATTGGTAGCTTTGCCCAACCCGATACCTAATAAATGTCCGTCAATAAAATTATGGCTTTGTTGAAATTGATTAAATAGAAATTGTTGAGGCGGTGCAGCATTCCAACGACTGACAAAACTCTCCCACCTTTGTTCAACTATTTGTGGGTTAGTGGCAGCACCTATACAGAGGAGAATGGTTAAACCTACGCCAATGGGAATAAACCGTTTAAAGTTAACCAATTCACCTGTAAGAATTAGTAGAATCACAATAGCAACCGGAACAACAATTAAGGCAGCTCTTTGACCAGAAATAACAGCATTTATAAACACTAATGCCATACCTCCTAAACCCATCATCCGCCACCACAAGGAAGGATCGCTAAAGGCAGAAGCGAAAGTTAAAAAGGCATTAGCAATTAAAAACCATGCCCACTGCCAAGGTGCTACAAACGTCCCAGGTAGGCGGATCATATTTACCTCTGGACTAAATACAAGCGATCCTCCTACAAAACACTTGGCAGTTAAAGTTGCTTTAAATAACAGCTCTCCCGTCAGTCCTCTAGTGCCTGGACATTTCCCACTTGTTAACATAAAATATTGAATTAAACCGAGAGTACAACAAGCGATTGCCAGCAGCAAGTGCATCCGGGTAAAAAATAACAAATCCTGTTTATTACGAATTAAATAATACATACAAGGAATTAGTGCCGAGTATCCGAGCAGCACTTTCAATCCTAGAATTCCTTGTAAAATAGGTTTGTCACGTCCAGGGTTAAGCTGCAATCCTCCATTAGCAAAAATTAGAGTCAAGAAAGCAAAAACCAACACGATACTAAAAGTGGGAATCAAATTTTTAGGAATTATGAAAGGTAGCCTTTTCTTTTTGCAATTTTGAATCAGCGCAATTAGAGCTGGGATGTAGAAAGCATCTTTAGCTATTTGGAAAATTGCATTGCCACCACCTATCCAATAAGTAACTGTACCACTGAAAGGTAAGTAGATGAAAAAAGCCCAAAGAGCTTGACGAGGATATTTATAGGAAAGCATTAAAATTGCCGCACCGCCACCCCCGGCAATAGCTATTTTAACCTTACCTAGTAATAAGAAAATCATCCCAATTAATGCACCAATAGATCCAAAAGTAGCGAACGCTTTCATGGCTTCTTGCTTTTGGCGTGCTGCTTTGCGCTTTTGTACAGCTAGTGCCTTCTTGGTGAGTTTTGGGGTGTTAGTAATGCTTCGCTTCTGTTTCGATTTCTTGGATTTGCGCTTGCTTTTCAACATTACTCAATCAGTTTAACCTTTAACTGTTCACCGTTAACAGCTAACGGTTAATCAATTCGCAAATTAAAAGGCAAACGAGTATAAATGCCATGAGGGTCATTCATAGATTTTAAAATCATCATTTCATGTTGAAATTTATTAAACTCTGCCGTCAGTGGATCGAGCCTTACATCTGGTTTAGAAACGCGAACTCCTGACAATCTTTCCAAAATTCGTTCCTCTAAACTGCGGCGTTTAGGGTACTCTTCTAAGTGCCAGTTATCTCCTAATTTGGCTTGCTTTGCTGCTGCTTGAATCGCGTTTTCTATACCTCCTATTTCATCCACTAAACCCAATTGCTTCGCCGCCGAACCCGACCAAACTCGCCCTTGAGCAATTTCTTGTACCTTGGCCAACGGTAGCTTGCGGGACTGTGCTACTTTCTGGGTAAATCGGTCATAAATTCGATCGACTACTCTCTGTATATTTGCTAATTCTTGAGGAGTTTTGGGACGGGAAATAGTTTCTGAATCTGCATAGCGACCAGTCTTTACAGTATCCCAAGAAATGCCATTATTATTAGCTAGCCTTTGGGCATTCATCAGCAAACCAAAAACGCCAATAGAACCTGTAATTGTATTGGGTTCGGCAAAAATTCGGTTGGCATTCATCGAGATCCAATAGCCGCCGGAAGCTGCTAAGTTACCCATTGAAACTATTACTGGTTTCTTCTTGCGGGTGAGCACTACTTCTCGGCCAATTACTTCAGAGGCGGTGGCGCTACCACCGGGACTGTTGACGCGCAGGACTACTGCTTTAACGTTTTCATTTTCTCGCAATTCTCGCAGTTCTTTAGCAATGCGATCGCCTCCTACTTGAGTTGGGCTACCTTCGCCGTCAACGATGTCACCTTCAGCATAGATCACTGCAATTTGTTTCTTATCGTCAGCACGAGCATTTTGGGTTTTATTTTCACCAATTTTGGTGTAATTTTTCAGGGTGATTTGCTTGAAAGATTTATTCTCTCGATCTATTCCTGTGAGTTTCTTGAGCTCTGCAACTATTTCATCAAAGTAAGCGACTTTATCAATCAGCTTGCTGTTGAGAGCTTCATCTGCCATTAAGGTGCCGCGATTGTCTGCGATCGCTTGTAATTGACTTGTTTTTAATTTCCGGTTCTGTGTAACTGTATTCAGAAATTCGCTCCAAATATCTCCCAACCACTGTTCTGTTTGTTGCCGATTTTCTGGGCTCATTTTTTTGAGCAAAAATGGTTCTACGGCTGACTTATATTTGCCCACACGGGTAACTTGTACGCCAATGCCAAATTTTTCCAGCGCACCTGATAAGAACATCTGTTCGCTGCTAAAACCGTTGATTTCTACACCCCCAAGAGGGTTAACAGCAATCGTGTTCGCAACTGAACCGAGATAATATTCCCGTTCTGTCCAGTCCATATCATAGGCAAAAATGGGTTTTTTTGACTTTTGGAAATTCTGGAGAGCCAAGCGTATTTCCTTGAGATTTGCCCAGCCCGTACTACCGCTATCGGCACTACCTTGAAGATATAGTCCGACAATTTTGGGGTCTTTTTTAGCTGTTTCTAAAGCATCTAAAACGCTTCGGAGAGTCATCGTGTCTGAGCGGTCTTCAGAGAGCGCTTCTCCGATTGTAGTGTTAGGTTTGGAGTCAGTAATGTTTAGTGAAAGGTCTAAAACAATTACAGATTTGTCTTTAACTTGTGGCCCTGATTCTTTGGAGGCAGCAGCAACTATCAAAATCACCAGTCCCCCAAATCCTAGAGTGAAAATAAGGCCAAGTCCTAGCAGGTTTCCCAGTAAGCTAGCAAAGGTATATTTTAGAAAATCTTTCATTGTTATTGGTTAGTGGTGATTGGTTAGTGGTTAACAGTTAATAGTTAACAGTTAATAGTTGACAAAACTCCAGAATTTTTTAGATCGTGGAGGTTAGAACTACCTGTACAGAATAGAACTGTGGCGATCTCTGCGATTAAAATTTCAACTAGCTCGTTAACGGCTGCTTCTGATTCGGCTGCTGCTTGTAGAAGAGGCCATGCTAGTCCAGCTATGTCGGCTCCCAGCGCGATCGCTTTTGCTACATCTAACCCATTTCGCAATCCTCCAGAGGCAATTAGCGGGACTTTTGGCGCTGCGGTGCGGACGTTAACAATGCACTCGGCGGTTGGTACTCCCCAGTCCGCAAATGTGCTGCCTAGCCTGCGCTGTTTAGCATTTTTTGCCCGTTCTCCTTCTATTTTTGCCCAAGAAGTGCCACCAGCTCCAGCAACGTCAATCGCACTTACACCAGCTTCGAGTAATTTCATTGCCATCACTCCAGAAATGCCATTGCCGACTTCTTTAGCAATCACTGGTACTGGCAATTTATAGCACAATTTAGATATTTTATCAAGCAATCCTTTAAAGTTAGTATCACCTTCAGTTTGAATGCACTCTTGCAAGGGATTGAGATGCAGAATCAAAGCATCTGCTTCTAAAATATCGATCGCTTGTTGGCATTGTTCTAGACCGTAGTTATAGTTTAGCTGCACGGCTCCGATATTAGCAAATAAAAGAATATCAGGAGCTCTCTGCCGCACGGTAAAAGTATCAGCTAATTCCGGCTTTTCTAAAGCTACGCGCTGAGAACCAACACCCATTGCAATTTTATAATGTTGGGCAACATCTGCTAAGCGATAATTAATTGTCTGGGCTAATTCAGTGCCCCCAGTCATAGAAGAAATTAGTAGCGGTGCAGCCATTTTTTTGCCGAGGAATTTTGTACTTAAATCAATCTCGCTCAGACTTAATTCTGGCAAGCAACAGTGAGCAAAACGGTAGCGTTCGAGTCCATTAGTAGTTTGATGAAACTGTACATCTTCTTCGAGGCAAATACGGATGTGTTCTGCTTTGCGAGTTTGGGTTTGTGCTGAGGGCGTTAATGGTATCACGTTTGTTAGTTTTGAATTGGGCAGGTATCAATGATGGTAATATATAAATAAATTTTGTAGGATTTAAGCGATCTCATTCCAGATTTTAGCTGGGACAAAGCGAGTTAAGTGTCTAACATTTGTAGTAGCGATAACGGTATTTTCACCTTGATTGCTAATAGTGAAAGCCTGTGCTGCTAAAATTACATCTGCATCCAGAGCTTGATTGTTTGCTGTTGGTTGACCTTGTTTTCTTGCATCAGCCCAGAATTCAGCAGCTTTCAACATTACTTCTCTGGTAATAGGAGTATAGCCAAGTCGATCGATCAGATTGTCGAGGCGTTGAAGTCCCTTCTCTTTATTAAGCCGAAGCAATTCGCGACGAACTTCATAGTCAGCAACTTCTGACACTTTTACTGAAATTCCCGCTCGCAGTAAATTTTCCAGCCAAAATTTGATTTCGGGATTGTTCCGAGGGTGGCTAATCATTCCTAGCGGCCCAGCATCTAACAAAACTATTTTACTCATTAAAAAGTCTCTCTGCTGAAACTATATCTCGCTCTTTGTCAAGTGCTGCTTTTAGTGCTGGCCAGGTTTCTTCATCATATCCTGATTCGTCCGTCATCCATTCATCCAGCATATCAATAGTCTTCTGTACTTGTTCTGGAGTTAGAGGTTCTAGTGACGATATAGCTTTGGGTTGAATCTGTTGTTCTATCTGCTGTGAAGTCATGCTGTTTAACTCTAGGTTGTTTAGGTACGGAGACTATTGTAACTCTTTTTCACTCCGCTAGTGCGATCGCACTTCTTACTATAGCCTATTGATATCCATGAATACACTTTAAATCGAGCGCAAATTTCATCAGGCATGAGCTGGGATTACTAATTAGTATTTTAGTATTTTAAGCTAATTTATATTAATATTTCGAGAGCAATTAGCATCCTCACAGCCACTTGCGATCGCACCAGCCTTCACTACTCCTCAAACCCCAAGTATTTTTACTCAGCCTCCAATCTCTTCCTCAAAGACAGCAAGTGTGATACAATGCTAAAACTCAGTCGGTTCTAGCGGGGAGCACCCGCTAGAGGTAACGGGGAAAGTTCGGTGCAAATCCAACGCTGTCCCGCAACTGTAAAGGAGAAATCACCCAAATCTCCAAGCCAGAATGCCCACCACTGTTTTAATTATTCTAAATTCATCAGCGAGGTACATGATGACTACGCAATCACTTCTTTTAGTTCAGAAACAGACAGCAAACTTTGCTTTATCAAAAGCACTACAAGCGACACTCTATATCTCGCTTTGTGCTTTAAAACTCTGGACAATTTACTTCGCCAGTCATCCAGCAGTTCACAACAAAGTACATTCTCTACGTCATCATACTTTGATGGTTAGTTGCCATTAAAGCTGTCAGAAATAGCCATCAGCTTTAATAGTAGCAAACCAAAACTAAAATGTCAAAATTCAAGTTAATGCCGCTCAGCATCATTTTTGTGATGAGCATTACTGTCTATGGTTGGGTAGGGTTTTTACAAGTAACAAAACCAACAGTCCGACTGAGCGTAGAGCCGCCTCTAAGTCAAATTGTATCATTTGAGCAGAAGCTACCGCGCCTCAGTCACCAGTGAAATTGACACTGCAAGCAGTAGATAAAGCAGGTAAACCTTCTGACTTTATCCGTTCCTGAAAATTGGTTGAAATATCGTAACTTTTGTTGGCAAATTGTTGGACTTATCACCCCAATTTCAGGGTGGAATTAGATTAAATTCTCAGGATGATTCATTGATGAAAACTCAACATACTCTATTTGTTTGTACCGCCTGCGCTAGCATTTGGAAAGATGGAAAACGAGAAGGTAAAAGCGGCGGCGAACACCTATTAGAACAAGTCTCGCACTTAGCAAAAAATTGGGAATTGCGAGATGATTTCCAGATTCAAGAAGTCAACTGCATGAGTGCTTGTAATCGTTCTTGTGCCGTTTCTTTTGCCGCTTCTGGGAAATATACTTATCTCTTCGGTGACTTACCCGCCAACGAAGGTGAAAGTGCCGCCGCAGTGCTAGAATGTGCTAGCCAATACTATGCAAAACCTGATGGTTTATTGCCTTGGTCGGAGCGACCAGAACCGCTAAAAAAAGGCATCGTTGCCCGGATTCCACCGCTACCAAATTAATCCGTAATGCCTCCCCCTGGGTGGTAATTGAACTGCCCAGAGAGCGACGTTACGGAAGCATTACGTATGCAGTCCCAAACAATCACAAATAGTAAAAATTACTGGACTTTCCATGAGCGCAAAAATTCCCGTTACTGTAATCACAGGCTTTCTCGGCAGCGGCAAAACTACCACAATTCGTAATTTGTTGCAAAACAATCAAGGGCGGAGAATTGCTGTGATTGTTAATGAATTTGGCGAAATAGGAATTGATGGAGAACTCCTGCGTTCCTGCCAAGTTTGCGATGAAGAAGATGCACCAAATGCCAATGCTAATACAAACATTGTCGAACTTACAAACGGTTGCCTGTGTTGCACAGTTCAAGAAGAATTTCTGCCCACAATGCAGCAATTATTGCAACGGCGAGAGCAGATTGATTGTATCTTAATCGAAACCTCTGGTTTAGCACTTCCTAAACCTTTAATTCAAGCTTTTCGATGGCCAGAAATTCGCACTGGGGCGACAGTAGATGGGGTGGTTGCAGTTGTAGACTGCGAAGCTATAGCAAATGGTACTCTTGTCGGAGATCTCGACGCATTAGAAGCTCAGCGTCACGCTGACCCCAATTTAGACCATGAAACACCGATAGAAGAACTTTTTGAAGACCAGTTAGCCTGTGCTGATTTGGTGCTATTAACTAAAGTAGATTGTGTTGACTCTCAAACCCAAATTAAAGTCGAAGATTGGTTAAAACAACAGGTGCAGAAAAGTGTTAAAATAGTACATTGTCAAGGCGGTCAAATTAATCCCAATGTCCTGTTAGGATTTAATGCGGCTGTTGAGGATAACTTAGATGCTCGTCCTAGTCACCATGATACAGAAGAAGAACACGATCATGATGATGAAATTAATTCAGTATACTTAATTGCAGAACAGGAATTTGAGCCTCAAAGCTTGGTGGAAAAACTGCAAGAATTAGTGCAAGAACAAGAAATTTACCGCATTAAAGGTTTTGTTGCCGTTCCCAAAAAGTCGATGCGTTTAGTGTTGCAAGGAGTAGGTTCCCGTATAGAATATTTCTATGACCGTCCTTGGCAAACTTCAGAACGGCGGGAGACAAAGTTGGTGTTTATTGGTCGCGAAATCGAGCAGTCTAAAATTCACTCATCTTTGTTATAGCAACCGCCAAGGCGGTTTAAGAGGGGCTAGGGGCTAGGGGCTAGGGACTAGGGAAGACGGAAGAAGGGTTTAGAATCAGGGTTTTAAATTCAGAATGTCCTAACTGCCTTGGCAACTGCTATAACTGTTAACTGTTAAGTATGGGCGGGGCGGGTTGATAAGATTTGTCGATATCGATCGAGGATCAAAGGCGAACCCGCTCCTACGGAACTTAATATTATACAATTAATTAATTAATATTATAATCTTGAGCAGCTAACATTGCCGTTGCAGCAATACTTGTCAATGGCTTAGAGAAAAAGTATCCTTGACCGTATTCGCAATTATATAATTTTAACTGGGCTAATTGTTCGGCAGTTTCCACACCTTCAGCGATCGCATCCATCCCCAAATTGTGAGCCAGCATCACAATCGTCTGCACGATCTCCCCAAGACCACTACTGCGAGCTCGCCCAGTCTTCCCCATCCTGCTGACAAAAGAGCGATCGATCTTCAAAGTATTAATCGGAAAATGATGTAAGCGGCTCAAAGACGAATAACCAGTACCAAAATCATCAATGCACAACTGAATATTCAAATCCCTCAACCGCTTGAGGATTGTCCTAGCATTGCCCGCCCCCTCCGTAATCACACTTTCCGTAATCTCCAACTTCAAACTACTTCCCTCCAACCCAGTCTCCTGCAAAATTTGCTTAAATTTATCAATCAAATCAGGCTGCGAAAACTGTTGACCAGACAAATTCACACTAATCGCTATTGGCGGATTGGACTGAAACTGTAACTGCCAAGCCCGCATTTGGCGCGTGGCTTCCCACAAAACCCAACTGCCCAAAGGAATAATTAAACCCGTTTCTTCCGCAAGCGGTATAAACGACGAAGGCGAAACCAGCCCGCGATGGGGGTGTTGCCAGCGCACCAGTGCTTCAAAACCACTAATCCTACCGTTTGCCAAACACACTATCGGCTGGTAATAAACTTGAAACTCTTGGGCAGAAATTGCCCGCCGCAAATCAGTTTCTAACTGCAACCGCGCCACAGCACCAGCGTACATAGCCTGATCGAACACAGCAGAACGAGCCTTACCCCTTGCTTTAGCCTGGTACATAGCAATATCAGCATCTCGCAGCAAATCCTCTGCGGAATGGCGAATTGGGAATTGAGAATGGCGAATTGGGGAGAAATTACATACATCCTCACAATGTTGCTCGGTTTTACATTGTAAGGACTGCGTTCCTCCGCCCGTCCAGAGTTGTAGAGTTTGCGCCCCCCCCTTGACATCTCCCAAATCCCAATTGAGTACAATACCAATGCTAGTGGTGGTAAAGATTTCTAGTCCGTTGAGGTTAAAAGGCAAACTCAATTGTTTGTGAATGCGATCGGCTATTTCCGTCGCGCCGCTGACATCTTGGATACCCTCAACTAAGATTGTAAACTCGTCTCCTCCCAGCCGCGCAATGGTGAAAGATACTCCAGCGATCGCACTAGAAGCACTAGAAGCACTAGAAGCATCAATTGCTACTACTTGCTCGTCATTTTCTAGCTGTTGACTTTCCCACACCACACCCTGTAAACGCTGAGCAAAAGCTATTAGCAGTTGGTCGCCCACCATGTGACCGAGACTATCATTGATTACCTTGAAGCGATCGAGATCCAAAAACAGCACTGCAAACCGATAGTCTGACTGTTTCTTAGCTAGTTTGATCGCCAGACTGACGCGCTCCATAAACATCAAGCGATTGGGCAAACCAGTCAAAGCATCATGAAAAGCATTGTGCAGCAATTCGTCTTCTACCCGCTTGCGTTCGGTGATGTCTTCGACAATGCCTTCGTAATATAGTAGTTCGCCGTTTTTCCCCCTGACAGCGCGGGCACTTTCGGAAACCCAAATCGGTTGACCGTCAGAGCGGTAAACTTGAGACTCAAACTTAGAAACTCGGTCGTACAATTGCATCTGACCCGTAAACTCAGCACGTCGATTTGGGTCAACGTAAAGTTGAGCGTTGGCGGTGAGTTTGTCGATCAATTCCGCAGCGTCATTGTAGCCATAGATCCGTGCTAAAGCAGGATTAGCGCTGATGTAGCGCCCGTTAGGGAGAGTTTGGAAAATGCCTTCAACCGCATTTTCAAAGATGCTACGATATTTCTCTTCAGCTTGGCGTAGAGCTTCTTCTGTTCGCTTGTACTTAGTTACATCTCGCGCTACTAAGAGTACCGAATCATTTAATATTGGCGAAACTGTGACGGCAAACCACATATCCGCATTATCAATCGGCAAGCTGTACTCGAATTGGACTGTTTGCTGAATTTCTAGGGCATGGTGAATGTAAGCCAGAAATGTGTCCGCCGTTTCCCGATCTAAGACTTCGTGTAGAGTTTGACCGAGAAGTTCCGAAGCTGGTTGGTAAAGTAGAGAAGGATTCGTGGAGGCAATTTTCAGACAACGGCCTAAGCGATCGCGCACAGTAATAATATCAGTCATCGCCGCAAACAACGCTTTGAGTTCGGCTTCCGAAGCACGCAACTGTTCTTCAGCCATTTTGCGCTCAGTGATGTCAATCCCAACAGTAAATGCGGCTCTGTCTCGGTCGTATTTTTGAGCAACAATTAAATAAATACGAGTAATACCATTAGCTTCTAACCTGACTTCAGAAACAGCTTCGCGATCGCTCCTAGTAAAAAACTGGCGCACTAACTCCGTAAACTCATTATTGCCATTGAGAAAGCCAATTTCCTTACCCTGAAAATCCTCTGGAGATAATTTGCACGCCGTCGCTAAATGCCGGTTCACGCCTAGATAGTGCAAATCTGAGCTAATCCAAGAAACCATTCCCGGTACCGCTTCCAAAATCGCTTGCAGTTGTTCGTTCGCCAACAGCAGAGCTACTGTTGCCCGTTCCACTGCTTCTCGCGATCGCGCCGGAGCTTGTACCAGCACAAACACCAAAATCCCCGCCAGTACAGCCAAAGAACCCCCCCCCAGTCTCAGCCATCGAGAGCTAGGAGATTGCCTCGGCCACCCACCTGTAGGAATTGCTGCCAACTGCCAAGAACCATTCGGTAACGATACCTCTAACACAACTGGATTTTGCTCGAAAACCGACCCATCCCCGTAAAATACCGCTCCTTTCGCCCCTAACCCGTCCTGGCCTCGGAGAGCGTACTGTAGGGGAGATGGGGAGGATGGGGAGGATGGGGAAGATGGGGAGGATGGGGAGGATGGGGAGGATGGGGAAGATTTATCTCCCCCTGCTCCCCCACTCCCCTGCTCCCCTGCCTGCTCCCCTGCTCCCCTGCTCCCCTGCTCCCCTGCTCCCCTGCTCCCCTGCTCCCCCTGCTCCCCCTGCTCCCCTGCTCCCCTGCTCCCACACTCCCCAATCCCTGTAGCGCGATCGGCATGACTAAAGTCGCTCTTACTTGAAACTGAGCGAGTAAATCAACATCAGACTGCGGTAAATCTGCCCGATCGATATCCTCAACTGCTTGGATTTGACCGTCAGCAAACATAGACGTAGCAAAGCTAGCATCAAGAACCTTAACATCTAGCATCGGCTGCCAATCCGAACATACCGATTCTACAGCCACCGCTCTAGTACCATCCAACGTCCACAAGCAGGACGAATGCGCCAATTTCACCAGCTTGGGGTAGAAGTATTAGGAACGGCAGATCCCAGGGCCGATGTAGAGGTAATTGCCATCGCTACTGACATCCTGAAAACTCTCGGATTGACAAATTTAGGCCTGGATCTTAACTCGGTAGGAAATAAGGAAGAATATTATTCTATTTCTAGTAACACTTTCAACACCCCAGGGCTTTGTGCTTTTTCAAAGGCGACAAGTCCTTCATCTAAGGGATAGCGACTGTGAATGAGATGTTTAACATCAACTTGATTTTGGGCTAACAACTGTAAGGCGGGTTTAAATGGGC
>NZ_KB235903.1:1104283-1105594 GCF_000332155.1 Kamptonema formosum PCC 6407
AATGAAAGTGCTAATGCTATTAAAAATGTTTTTTCCGATCTCGTAGCTTGCGGTGTTTTCGCTGGCATTATTATTAATAACAAAAGACAAATAGATATTTTAAAATCTTTTATGGATGATGTGGTTTACGGTCTCAGCGATAGTGCTAAGGCTTTTATAATTATTTTGTTTACGGATATTTTTGTGGGTTTCCACTCGCCTCACGGCTGGGAAGTGATTCTAGAAAATGTATCTAAGCATCTAGGAGTACCAGAAAATAGAGATTTCATTTTTCTATTTATTGCCACTTTTCCTGTGATTTTAGATGCTGTTTTCAAGTATTGGATATTTCGATATTTGAATCGGAGTTCGCCGTCAGCGGTGGCTACGTATAAAAATATGAATGAGTAATCAGGAGGAAACAGGAGGCAGGAGGCAGAAGGCAGGAGGCTCTTATGTAGGATGAAAATGCAATTTATAGAAAGTGTTTGGGCGATCGATATCGTTGCAAGTTGGTGATGTGCATCACTCAAAAGTATCAAAAACCTGTTGATAGTGAGATAATTAAAGAATCAACATCAGTCCAGAGGTAGATTGCCATGCTAGAAAATGCACTTGTCTGCTATTTAATTATTGCCCTGGCAGTTTTTAGCGTGTGGCTGGAAGCTTTTTGGAGCGATGCTACAACTGCCAAAACTGACTGCACATCTTGGGTGGCGTTAATGTTGGTTCCGCTTTTCTGGCCAATAGTGTTACCTATGTCCAACTTTGAGCTAGCAACAAAGCTGAGTTCAACAGTTCCCGACAGCAGTAATCCCTAAGTTTATGGATGCAGGGGATTTGCCAATTACCATTTACCCATTAGCAAATTTTTAATTGCAGGTGGTGTCTTGGAGGTTGTACCTGAGATAGTCGTGGATGCGATCGCAAGTTCGACCTACCAGTTCTCCTACGCGATCGTTCATCTCACTGTTAACAGCTAACGGAGTCATCTCTTCAACGCCCCAAAGTTTCACCATTCCATCCCAACTGCCCGATGCCAGCATTTTCCCGTCGGTACTCCAACTGAGGCCGTAGACGCGATCGCGATGGCCTGCGAGGGTTTTCAATAAGCGACCGTCCAAACTCCAAAGTTTTACAGTATTGTCAAAACTAGACGAGGCTAAAACTCTACCATTTGGGCTAAAACTGACTCTGGAAACTTTATTGCTGTGATCCTCTAGAGTTCTCAACAGGCGACCGTCCACAGTCCGTATTTTTACTGTATTGTCGTCAGAGGCTAAGGCAATAGTACGGCCATCGGGGCTGAATGTCACCCAATTGACCTCGCCG
>NZ_KB235903.1:1105694-1143210 GCF_000332155.1 Kamptonema formosum PCC 6407
TCCCCATCTCCCCCATCCTCTCCATCTCCCCTACCTCCCCCTTTCGCCGATCGCTGACTTAATACGACTAGCATTTCGGCTGCATCATCTCTTCCTACAAGACGACCCAAACCTGGATAGACTAAGGCTAAAAGGGTGAGTAAAGCTCTGATGGTAGGAGAACTGGAGAGAGGGCGTTGGTCGTTAAGGGATTCGATGAGGATGTTGCGACTGGTAAAGATTTCAATTAGGCTGTAGCGTGCGATCGCATCTAAACCAGGTGCAATCACTGCAATTTCCTGGGGCTTTGCGGCTTTTGACTGTACTAACTCGACGACTGTTTCAGCCGTTTTTCGTAGCAAATCGGAGCGAGAAGTGGTTTGAAGCGATCGCACTGAGGCAGGCAAGCGGTGGTGTGAAGGGTAAAATATGAAAGCATTAACCGCCAAGTCTACAACTGCCTCTCCAATCTCTGAGGCTAAGCCTGTAGGCTGGTTCAAGTTTTCTACCAAGCAGCGTACTTGTAAGTCTGCCATATATTCTGGGTCAGCCCCTAAACCTAGCCGAATTCCCCCATCGGGATTATAGGTAAAAGCACCTGCTGCACCGCGATCGAGCAGGAACTCAAACAGGCGGCGACTGATAGCTGGATATTCATCCACATCGTCCGCCAGCACTGCTTGATAGCGCTCCGCTAAGTGTTGCTGATAAGTAGGCTCTTCCAGCAAATACCGCCAATAGAGTTCGCAAATAATGCCATAAGTAAGTAATCCTCTGGCTAAACACCACTCTCGCCACTTCACCAACAACTCTCCCATGACTTCCCACAGGCTAGCCGGCGCGTTATCATCAGCAAATCCCTCTTCTAAAAGAGTGGGTATTTCTTCTGCGGGTGTACCGCTCTGAGCAGCCAGTTGGAATAAATCTAGAGTTCTACGCACCATGCGTTCTGTACCTACACCTGCTTGTCCCAAAATGCCTGCGTCCAGTTCAGAACGCCAGAGCATAGCTGCAAGTTCCTGTTCGGTTTCAGGTCGCAGTCGTAACGGAAATTGAGCCCTTAAGTCAAGCGAACGAATTAGGAGAGGCCAAAACAGCACTACTTCGTCTTCAAAAAAACCTAGAGGCGTAGTTGAGTGAAAGGAATGTTGACCAAAGGTAGCTTCCGCAATCCGGTCAGCTAAATCCAGTCTGTTGTCGCCGTTGGCGGCTAATACCAAAATTGCTGGTACTCTCTGACCAGCCATCTGTTGTAACTGACTTTGGCGGCGAGGAAAATTAGGTGATAAAGGCTTAACAGTTCGGCTCCATTGACAAAACTGCTCTACTAGGCGAGTGGTTTTACCGCTGCGGGAACTTCCAGTAATCCAAAAAGAATCAGAGGTCACAGTTTCTACAATAAATAAATCTGCTAAGATACCAAATACACTAATGCTTGCTGGTACTTTTCCAAAAGTATTAACCAATTTCAGCTATGACTATATCTCCCTGGATCGCGATCGGAAAATACTTGCACTCCGCCAACGACTGGTATCAAGAAACGCCGGAGAGAGCCTTAGATCAGGCTTACAATGCTGCCTTAGCAATTAAGGAGTTGGAAGACGAGCATTTTAATGGCAAAAAAATCTCGGCTCAATCTGTTAATTACGGTGACAGCGTACAGTCTTATTTTAACTCGGAACTGAGAAAATATTTAAAGATTGTCAAAATGAGATTGGTGGAGTTTAATGCTAGTCGTTATGTGTTCAATTTTCAGGAGCGAGTTGCAGGTCAACTTCATCACAGAAATTTAGGTGATAAATCTACAAAAATTTATGGTCTAGAGACACGAGATAGAGCTTCCGAGTTCTTTGAGAAGCTTGAGTTTATTGATGGGGTAATAAATAAGTATACTAAGGCTCAAACCCTACAAAATTTGACGGAGAGCCTCTCGGTTGCCAATTCGCAGAATGTTTCAGTAAATTCTTCCCATCAAAACTCTCCGCCATCTGAAAATAACTATTCAGGAGAGTCGAATAAAAATATAGCTAACAATGTTGATACTAGCGCCGCAGAGATGAGTTTACTGCCGCGTTCGCTCCTGGGAACTCTGAATAGAATTACTAGAGACTTAAACCCGGAAGCAGAAAAGGAAGTAATCAAAAGCTTTCGTAATTCAAAGGTAAAAACTATTATCTCTATTCGGTTTATTTTACTTTTGATTTTAATTCCACTCCTGGCCCAGCAATTATCCAAAAATTTCATTGTCGGGCCAATCGTTGACCAAGCTAGACCAGCGGAAATTTCTCGAACGGAAATTTCTCAAATCTTCATTAACGAGGATTTGGAAGAAGAAGCTTTTCAAGAGTTGCAGAGATTTGAGGAACTCATGAAGTTCAGAGAGTTAGTCGGTTTAGTTGCGCCACTTTCTGCGGAGGAAAAGGAGAAAGAGTTAGCACTGAAGGCTGTTAAAATTGCGGAGGAATACCGCAATGAAAGTGCTAATGCTATTAAAAATGTTTTTTCCGATCTCGTAGCTTGCGGTGTTTTCGCTGGCATTATTATTAATAACAAAAGACAAATAGATATTTTAAAATCTTTTATGGATGATGTGGTTTACGGTCTCAGCGATAGTGCTAAGGCTTTTATAATTATTTTGTTTACGGATATTTTTGTGGGTTTCCACTCGCCTCACGGCTGGGAAGTGATTCTAGAAAATGTATCTAAGCATCTAGGAGTACCAGAAAATAGAGATTTCATTTTTCTATTTATTGCCACTTTTCCTGTGATTTTAGATGCTGTTTTCAAGTATTGGATATTTCGATATTTGAATCGGAGTTCGCCGTCAGCGGTGGCTACGTATAAAAATATGAATGAGTAATCAGGAGGAAACAGGAGGCAGGAGGCAGAAGGCAGGAGGCTCTTATGTAGGAGGAAAATACAATCGGAGAAAGGGTTTGGGCGAACGAGAATGTCAAGACCGTTGTGGCGGTTGCTATAACTAAATTTTTCTTCCTTCTTCCTTCTTCCTTCTTCCTTCTTCCTTCTTCCTTCTTCCTTCTTCCTTCTTCCTTCTTCCTTCTTCCTTCTTCCTTCTTCCTTCTTCCTTCTTCCTTCTTCCTTCTTCCTTCTACTTAGTTGTCATCAGGCTATACTCCTCCGTTCGTTATTTTAACCGCAAATCGACTGGATTGGGCGAGAAATATGCCACATAAAACTACGGAAAAAGCCACCCAATCTGAAAACCCTAAACGTTCTGAAAAAATTATCCAAGCTAAGATTGAGGCAAGAATTGGCTCGATCAAAAGGGTGATAGCAACAAAACCAGCCGATAATTTGCTAAGGCTATAAGCTAGAAGTCCTTGACCTAAAACTTGGCAGAAAAGGCATTGGAAAATTAAGAGAAACCAACCAACTGCTGAGTAGGGAAATAATCTCTCTTCGGCGAAGATAATGGGTAAGCTAAATAAGGTAGTAAACCCGCAGCGGCATAGCATGATTGTTGCAGTGCTAAAGTTGTCTCGGAGTTTTTCTACGAGGATTAAATATGCAGCGAAGGAAACCCCTGATAGTAAGGCAATTGCATCACCTTGTAGTTGGTCTGTACCGAATTGTACGTCATTGAATCCAATGGCGATAGCTCCTCCCATTGACATCATCATACCAACTAGGAATTTCCGATCGAATTGCTGACCAAATAACGACCATCCTGCTAAACCGATGAAAACGGGGTTCAAACCAAAGAGTAAAGTAACGTTGGCAACTGTAGTTTGATTTAGCGACCAAGCCCATAGTATAAAGTAGGTAGCTGCGGCTATTCCCATTCCTAAAAATAGCCATACTTCCCGTTTTGTAAAAGGCTGAACTTCTACAGGTTTAGTGCCAGGTTGCTGGCGGCGGACTGTATCAATTCCACTCAATAATCCAAAGGCTAATGTACCAATTAAGCCGCGATAAAAGGCTACGGCATTTGAACTGATTTCTTCTTCGCAAAATTTGACTAATATTGGTGCTAAAGATATGGGAACTAATGCTATAAATAATGAAACTGTCCCAATTAAGGCGGGTGTGATGAAGGATGGCTTTTTGGGTAGCTCTAGTTCATTTGTCATTATCTTGGCTGAGATTGTAGTGATGATTAGGGCTGATTTTATGGGCTAAGATTTATGTTTTTTAAGTAGTCAACCTAATTATTTTCGGACTTATACACGCTTGTGCAGTAAAGCCATCAGTAGGCCCGGTTAAGAAACCGCCAAGATGTAACAATTAAAAATTAAAAATGCCAAATTAAAAATAATGAATTTAATTTTTAATTGTTAATTTGTTTGTAGCGCTACAGAGATTTTTGCATAAGTCCTGTATTTTTAGGATAAGTTGGCCGACAGAGTTATCCCTCAAAACCCTTATACTTTGTTAACAGTTAACCGTTAACAAAGAGTTCGGTTTCGTACCAAAGACCGAGCCTACGGGAACTCTTTAATTTTATTAAGTTGACTTACTTATAAAAACTTAAAAGTAGCATACCATCGATTGTAGGTTTAGTCAACAACTAAAATGAGTTATAACTACAAGGCAGAAGGCAGAAGGCAGTAAGCTCTTTATTCCTCAGAATTTTACGTTTAATTAGGTAAATTTACTGGTCAATATTTGCATTTGCGTGATTCGCGATCGCGAGGGGTCTAGTTGATGGTAGCTTAAGGTAGCGATCGATTACGCCCAGGACTGAAGCATTAAATGGGTAACAGCTTATCCTTCTTCTATCACTTTAGGCAGAGGAGAGATAAGTTCTCACCAATTAACAGTTCTCGGTTAACAAATTTCTCTAGGGTAACGCGGCCGACAAGGTGTTCCCATACACACAAAAGTTGGTGGCATATTCTCAAAAACACTGCTACGGGCGGCAATTAAGGCGTTAGCCCCTATTTCTACCGCAGGGCCGATGAAACAATCTGCTGCTACCCAAACGCCATTACCAATGGTAATATTTGCTGTGATTAAACCGAAGGCTGGATCGTGGGAGTTATGAGTACCAGTGCAGAGGTAACTTTTTTGAGAAATTACGCAATGTTTACCAATAGAAATACGATCGAGGCTATAAAAAATAACGTCATCTCCAATCCAACTATAGTCTCCGATTTCTACTTTCCAAGGATAAGTAAATCTAGCAGTGGGGCGGATGATGACACCTGTACCAATTTTAGCACCAAATAGGCGCAGGAGAGTTCGCCTGATGCCGTTAAAATGATGAGGGGTTAGAGGAAATATAATCCCTTGTACTAACCACCAAAGCAAAATAAACCAACTAGGTTTTCCTTTATCAAACCAGGATTGGTCGTAGCGGCGCAAATCAACTAGAGATTCAGCATCCATAGTGTTAAGAAGAAGGAAGAAGGAAGAAGGAAGAAGGAAGAAGGAAGAGGGAAGAAGGGGAAGAAGTAAGAAGGCTTTAGTTATCTAGGAGAGAAAGAAGAAGGCTTTACTATTTGAGATTTAATTAGGTTAAGTTAGTTAGGAGTTAGGAGAATTAATTTGAGATGGAGAATTAGGAAGGGGGGATTGTGAGATATCTGCTTCTGCCTTTTCTAGGTCAAATTCAAATGATGAATTTGGCTTTAAATTTCCCTTGGCCGAATCTCCACCTTTCGTTTTTTCGGCCTTATTTAACTGACCATTGCAATATCGTAATTCATATAATTTGGCACTGATTTGATATTCATACTGACTCAGCAGCCTTGCATAAATATAACCAGCTTTCCCATCTAAAAAGCCAAGCTGAAAAATATAAAACATCAAAAACCGTAACATCGGTTTAAAAGGTAGCCACACCCAAAGTTTTTTGAGAAATCTCTTGCGTTGTACTGCATCTCCAAATAGATTAGCGCCAATTGTGCCACTGTCGCCTTGACCGGCGAGGATATTATAATAAACGCGGGCTTCCCAATTAGAGTAGCGGTTGTGGCGCTCTATCCAATGAAATAGGTTGCGGAAGTCTTCGTGGAGCATATCATTTTTCAAGTAGCCGACTTGACCGGCTAAAATGACGTGCTCGTGAACTTCGTTGTCACCTGTATTGGGAACGGCTTCTGTTCCTAGATTTTCGTATCTACCTTTTTTATGTTTAAACAGGCGTAGATTCCAGTCTGGATATTTGCCACCATGTCGTATCCAAGTATCTAAAAATAAGACTTTACGATTGAGATAGTAACCGTCAAAGTTGGGGTCTTGGATGACTTCAGCAATTTCTTCCCAAAGTTCTGGAGGAATGCGTTCGTCGCAATCGACAATTAATACCCATTCGTTGCGGAAGGGCAGATTTTCTAAAGACCAGTTTTTCTTTTTTGGCCAGCAGTTATTAAAGTAGAATTGCACTACTTCTACTCCATAACTGGTGGCAATTTCCACTGTGCGGTCTGTGCTTTGGGAGTCCACCACAAACACTTCGACCGCCCTGGTAAGACTGTCTAGACACGCAGGGAGATTAACTTCTTCGTCTTTGGCCGGGATGAGAACGGAAACCGGAATCTTGGATGAAGTAGAGGTCATGGTTGAGTGCTTGAACCTGAAGGCTGTAGAGTTGTGAATGGTGAAGTGCGAACTCCTCAATTACTACCTATAGCCTACCCCTTATCGGTAGATTTCGGGTGAAATAGCATGAGCTGGATGGCTGCACTCAAGTAACCAATTTGACCGTAGGCATAAACGAAGTTTTCAAAGCGCTGGGCTGGTTGTGTGATGTATTTAAGGGATTTGTAGGAACCTCGTGCTAACCGCTCGCCTCCTCGCCATAGTTGGTTAATTCCAGTTTGACCGGTGAGTTGTTCGCGATGACACTCGCTGATACCTTGCCACCACCCGCGCTCTAAAAACCAGGTTTTTTTAATTCGCTCTGGTGCGACGTTGTGGGCTACTAGGGCCTGGGGGAGATAGGCTACTTGCCATCCCCACTTTAATGCTTGTTCGGTGACGTGGAGTTCTTCGTTGGAGAGTAGTTTTTTGCCGATGCGACCTAAGTTGGTGTCGAAGCCGCCGATTTGCTCTAGGAAGGTGCGCCGGATTGAGTAGTTTAAGCCTCTGGGGGTTAAGCCTGGTGTGTTGATGTAGAGGGGGTCATTGCCGAGGTCATAGGCTCCAAGGTTGCCTGCTAAACCGGGGGAGAGCCATTTGGGAGGGTGAAGGTCTTGTGGCCAGAGTAGGGTGACGATGCCGCCGGCTATGGCTAGTTTTTGGTTGTTTTGATAGGCGGTGTGGAGGACGGATAGCCATTGGGGACTAGCGATCGCATCGTCGTCAAGGTAGGCTAGGATTTCTGCTTGGGCAAGTTTTGCGCCTGTGTTGCGGGCTACGGATAGGCCGATGGTTGGTTCCCAGATGTATTTGAGGTGGGGGTTTGTGAGTTTGGATTCTACGATTTCGCGGGTGCGATCGCCTGAGCCGTTATCTACTACTAATATTTCAAAGTCGGTAAATTCCTGTGTTAGTAAGCTGTCGATGGCTGCACCTAAATAATTGTCCCGATTGTGGGTACAGATGATGGCGGAAATTGCAGGAGTGTTCATGGAAGAGGGGCTAGGGGCTAGGGGCTAGGGGCTAGGGAAGAGGGGAGAAGGGGATGAGGGGAGAAGGGGATGAGGATTTAGTTATTACTTATACACTGTGAGCTAGGATTTTATGAAGCGTCAGATAATTTTGGTTACGGGGCCAGCGCGATCGGGTAAAAGTGAATGGGCAGAAACTTTGGCTGTGCGATCGCACAAATCTGTTATTTATGTGGCTACGGCTCTGCTTGACTCGAATGATACGGAGTGGCAGGCTCGAATTGAATTACACCGCAATCGCCGCCCTGCAAGTTGGAATACTGTAGATGTCCCTGTAGATTTGGCGGGTACGATTGAGTTGGCAAATGAGTCGAGTTGTTTGTTAATTGATTCCCTGGGAACTTGGCTAGCTAATATTTTGGCATTAGATGATGCTGCGTGGAGGCAAACGCTGCAAGATTTACTTAGCAGTTTGCAGAAATCGAGGGGAGATGTAATTTTTGTGGCGGAGGAAACTGGCTGGGGTGTGATACCCGCTTATCCTCTGGGCCGCTTGTTTCGCGATCGCCTTGGTACTGCTATTCGGGAGTTAGGGGCGATCGCAAATCCGGTTTATCTGGTTGCTGGCGGTCATGTCTTGAATTTGAGCGTCCTCGGTTCACCCCTACCAGGAAGTATAGATCGGCAATCTGATGGTTGATAATCTTTATAATAACTATAGGTTTGGGGATCGCTATTTTCAGCGAAGGAAGCTATTATGGTAAACTATAACAACCTTAAATTGCATTTAACTTTTATTTTCCCAACAATTAAGCTGGTGAACAAAACTTGATCTGCAAATAGTTATAGGAGTTCTCTAGCCAAAATCTATCGGCAGTAGCAAGGAGTTGATCGAAATTTATGCGATTAATATTTTATGTGATTAATGGATAGAAGTCAAAATTGGGGAAGCTCATACTCATTGTTGGAAACTCACTTAGCTGGTAGCTATTTAAACAATTTAATTATCAAAAAATATGGCCTCACAAAATCAAGTTAGAAAATATTTGGCGTACTGGTTTCAGTTAGGAAAAAAGGTTTTAATTCACAATGGCTCTGAAACGTTGCTGCCTAAATCAGTGATTGCAGGCGATCGCTACAGCAAAGAATTTGAAGACTGCTGGCAAAAAATTATCTCCTCTGAAGCTGGGGACTGCTACTTGGAAGGAACCAGGGAAACGATCGCAGAACTGCTGACTCCCGCTTGGGAGATAGATCCTTGCGCTCGCTGTGCAATGCCAATACCTCTGCGCCATCAGGGAATGCCACCGGATTGTTGTCCCTGTTTTGATTTGCCAAGTTGGCCGGATAATGAAATACCCAAACCGCGATCGCCAGTTAGCAATCAAGCACAGCTTTCGGATATTCGCAATCGCTTATTCAATAAGGCCGCCAGTGGGGAATAGGGATGGGGAGCAGGGGAGCGGGGGAGCGAGGGAGATAAAGTAGCTAAATCCGCTGCATCCTCCCCATCTTCCCCATCCCTATTCCCCATCTCCCTCATCTCCCTCATCTTCCCCATCCTCCCCATCTCCCTCATCTCCCTCATCTTCCCCATCCTCCCTCATCTTCCCCATCTCTATTCCCCATCTCCCTCATCTCCTCATCTTCCCATCCTCCCATCTCCCCACTCTCCCTCACTCTTCCCATCCTCCCCATCTCCCCCATCTCCCTCATCCTCCCCATCTCCCCCATCTCCCATAAGCTCTATGCCCTAAAGCTGTGGTGCAAGGCAGGCAGATTGTTACAATGTATTAACACTGCCCTAATCAGTCTCAGATTATATGGATGTCAAGACGGTATCGCCTGCTTCGCCACAGGTTTATTCAGATTCAGGGACTCATACCCCACTAGCCAATGGTTCAGTGGTAGAAATGCCCTCCGTGCGCCCAGTAGAAATAGAACTAGAGCCAATTCCAGCTAACTCCGAAAGTCTGAAATCAGCTCTAGATATGGCTGGCGAGGCAGAAGAGGCCCTTCGCTACAACCCAAGTGCGAGCGCGGAATACTATAGCCAGCGCCCCTTTGAAGTCTGGGGGCGGTTATCAAGCGTTGTCTGGACATTTATCAGCTTTGCTTTCAGTTTGTGGCGAGACAAAAAAACCGGTCGCGTTACTCAAAATGAGCAGCGACGAGCAATTCGCCTGCGAGAAATTCTTAGCCAACTTGGCCCAGCTTTCATCAAAATCGGACAAGCACTCTCAACACGACCTGACGTAGTACCATCTACTTATTTAGAGGAATTATCGAAATTACAAGACCAATTACCGCCCTTTTCCAACGAGTTAGCTTATCAATTTATAGAAGAAGAATTAGGCGCTCCTCCAGACGAAATTTACGCAGAACTCAGCCCTAATCCGATAGCAGCAGCTTCTCTCGGACAAGTTTACAAAGGTAAATTGAAAACTGGCGAAATAGTTGCCGTAAAGGTGCAACGCCCTGATTTAGCTGAGGGCATTGGTTTGGATATATATATTCTCCGAACATTGGCGATTTGGGCGCACAAAACTTTCAAATTCATCCGCAGCGACTTAGTAGGAATTATGGATGAATTTGGGGAGCGAATATATGAAGAAATGGACTACAATCACGAAGGTCATAACGCTGAAAGATTTGCTCAACTTTACGGCTATATCAAAGATATTTACGTCCCTAAAATTTACTGGGAACAAACGGGTCGCCGCGTCTTGACAATGGAGTGGATTACTGGTACTAAACTTACTGATTTAGAAGCTGTCCGCGCCCAAGGAATTGATGCACCATACTTAATAGAAGTGGGAGTTCAGTGTTCTCTAAGACAACTGCTAGAACACGGCTTTTTTCATGCCGATCCGCATCCGGGGAATCTATTAGCAACTCCTAATGGTCAGTTGGCTTACTTGGATTTCGGGATGATGAGTGAAGTTAAACCTTATCAGCGGTATGGATTATTGGAAGCTATAGTCCATTTAGTAAACCGCGATTTTGAAGGTTTAGCCAGGGACTATGTGAAGTTAGAATTTTTAACGCCAGAGACGGACTTAACGCCAATTATTCCCGCATTGGCGAATGTATTTAATAATGCTTTGGGTGCAAGCGTTGCGGAACTAAATTTCAAAAGTATTACGGATCAATTGTCAGCTTTGATGTATGATTATCCGTTCCGAGTGCCGGCTTACTATGCTTTGATTATCCGATCGTTAGTAACATTGGAAGGGATTGCAATTAATGTCGATCCCAATTTTAAAGTGCTAAGTAAGGCTTATCCTTATGTAGCAAAACGGTTACTGAGCGATCCAGCTCCAGAGTTAAGATCGTCGCTGCGGGATTTGCTATTTAAAGAAGGGAGTTTCCGCTGGAATCGCTTGGAAAATTTGCTCAAAAATGCTAGGGATAGCGAGGATTACGATATTAGTAAGGTATTGAATCAGGCGCTAGAGTTCTTGTTTTCGGAGCGGGGAGATTTCATTCGCGAGCGCATTGTCGAGGAATTAGTTAAAAGTTTAGATGTACTCTCTCGCACTGCTTTTGCTAATGCTAAGGCTGTAGTCAGCGAATGGTTCGGTGTAAAGGCGGATTCACCTGTGGTCACACCTGGGGAACAGCAGAGTTTAGAACACATTAAAAGGATCTGGGGGATTCTGCAAGATACTCCCGGTTTTGATGGGATGAAGGCATTAGAATATATACCGCAGTTGTTGGTTAAACCACAATTACAACAAATGGGACAGCAAGTGGCGGGGCGTTTAGCTCAAAGAGCGATCGCGCGTCTAATTCGCGAGTTTTTGCTGGCTGGGGAAACGCCAGTTTTTGAGGAGAATGGACATAAGCCATATTCCGATCCGCAGCTATATTTGCCTGATGCTAAATAGAGGGAGGGGCTAGCCCCTAGCCCCTAACCGACGAAAGCGGTTTCTAAGCTATTACGCATCTAATTCCAGTTCCCCAAAAGTATACTACAATAGCCTCAGAGTTTAAAGATGACTGTATGAAAGTAAACTACCAAGAAAGAATTGAGGCAACTGTCACTGAATTAAAAATAATTATACAGCGACAGCGAACGATAACTAACAGACAAAAAGTTCAGGCACTTTATTTACTAAAATCTGGGTCTAGCCAGAGTATTACAGAAGTAGCTGAACGTTTAGGAGTACATAGAATTACCGTACAAAGATGGTTAAAACAATATAGTAATGGCGGTTTGTCAGAATTATTAAAACTGCGCCATTCAACAGGGAGACCGCGAGTAATTCCCCAAGAAGTAATCGCAGGACTATCGACAAAGATCGGCGAGGAAACCTGCGAGTTTAAGAGTTATAAAGAAATTGTGAGCTGGGTAGAAGAGAACTATCAAGTATCCGTCAAATATCAAACTTTACACAAGCAACTGCACTATCGGATGAAAGCTAAGTTAAAAGTACCTAAATGTTTGAGTAACAAAAAAGACGAGTTAGCAGAGAGGGAGTTTAAAAAAGACTAGAAAAATTGCTGAAAGTAGTTTTTGGTTTGGTATTAATTTTGCTCGGAAATCGGCAACTCAATCCTAAACTTAGTCCCTTTTCCAAGTGTAGAACAACACCGCAAATTACCTTGATGGTTATCTGTCACAATTTGATAGCTAGTTGCTAACCCCATACCCGTACCTTTTCCGACAGGCTTAGTAGTAAAAAATGGATTAAAGATTTTTTCTTGAACTTGAGAACTCATTCCACAACCATTATCTTGAATGGAGATCGAAAGCTGATTTGTAGAAACAATAGAAGTAGTAATTGTAATCTTAGGAACATAATCTACTTTTTCTACTGATTCTAGACTCTCTTGCTTTTGTTCAATCGCATCAACAGCATTAACCAACAAATTCAGAAACACCTGATTTAACAAACCGCCATAACATTCAATTAAGGGTAAAGTTCCATAGTTCTTGACTACAGAAATTTCTTTTTGTTCGGCAGACCTATTCAAGCGATTTTGTAAAATAATTAACGTACTCTCGATATTTTCGTGAATATCTATTGGTTTTAACTCAGCTTCATCCAAGCGCGAAAATGTCCGCAGAGACTTAACGATATCACTGATGCGTGTGGCTCCAGTTTTCATTGATTCCAGCAAGTTAGAAAAATCACTTACCAGATACTCAAGCTCAATATCTTCTATAAATTTAGAAATCGTCGGCGATGGACTCGGATAATGGTGTTGGTAGAGTCGAACTAGCTCAATTAAGTAACTAGCATAATCAGCGGCGGGTTGAAGATTGCCATAAATAAAACTCACAGGGTTATTAATTTCATGGGCAATACCGGCTACTAACTGCCCCAAACTTGACATTTTTTCGGCTTGAATTAACTGAGTTTGGGTATTTTGCAACTTTTTGAGGGTTGTTGTTAATTCTTCAGATTGCAGCCGCAGTTGAATTTCTGATTGACGTACTGCTGCTTCCGCCTTTATCCGCTCTATTTCTGCACCAGCACGAGTGGCAAAGATTCTTAAGATTGCTGACTGCATTTCTATATCTTGCACCATTGGCTTAGTGTCTAAAACTGCCAGCAATCCCAAAGGATTACCAGCAGCATCCATAATCGGCAAACCAGCATAACTTTCAGCTTGGAGAGCGACTAAATCAGTATCTTCCGGAAAAAGTGATTGCACTGAATTTGGGTATAGGCAAAAATCCGCTTGAGAATAAACATTCTCACAGGGAGCCCCGGCTAGATTGTAAGTAAAATTATCGCCAAAGTCGTCTAATGCCCAAAATGCTAGAGTTTTTGCACTCAATTTTTCTGAGTCAATAAATTCAGCGATGAAAGCATAACGAACTTCTAATACCTGGGCAATATATTGAACGCAACTTTGGAAGAATTCTTCACCAGTTTTAGCCGCCGTACCCTCGACAATTAAGCGAAGAGCTTGTTCTTGACGTTTGCGTTCTGAGATATCAACAATGATTGACCAGATATATTGACTCCCATCGTTACCTGTGACTAACACTCCGAGCAATTCTACAGGGAACAAAGAGCCATCCTTACGGATATACTCTTTTTGGTAGGGGCCAAAACGACCGATGGTGTTAAGCAATTCTAATTGACGGATTTCATCATCAGCATACTTTTCAGGAGTTAAATCAAAATAGCTTAATTGGTTCAGTTCCTCAAGAGAATACCCATAGATTGTTTCGGCGGCGCTATTGACTTTGATAAAATGGCCCTGAATATTATTGAGTGCAATTCCTACAGGACACAAGTCAAAAAGCGATCGCAGTTTTTCTTCGCTGGTGCGTAGAGCCTCTTCTGCTTGTTTGCGATCGCTGATATCAAAGTTAACCCCGATCATTTTTTGAGGATTGCCCTCGGCATCGCGACGAACTAGACCGAATGCTTTAATGAAATGGAGACTACCATCAGGATGAATCACGCGAAATTCAGTATCATATTCTGCTTGTCCCAAGATAGCTTGGCGGCCTAATGTTTGGGCAGCATCTCGGTCATCAGGATGTACTCCCTGCATCCAAATTTCGTAAGCTAATCTGGTGTTAGAGTTTTTGGTTATGCCATATAGCTCGTACATCCTTTCGTCCCAAAAGAGGCTATTGTGTACGATGTCCCATTCCCAACAGCCAATTCCCCCAGACTTGAGTGATAATGATAAACGCTCCGATATTTCTTTCACTTTGGCTTCAGCTTCTTTGCGAGCCGTAATATCACTTGCTATCCCCAAAAATCCCGTAATTGTACCTTCTTCATCGCGCAATGCAGTTACGGAAACTTGTACGGGAAAACGAGAACCATCTTTACGAATATGAGTCCATTCACTTTCGTCAAGCATTCCCAAACGCGCCTTGGCAGTAAATACTTCAAATCCTAGAGTAATTGGTTTGCCAAGTTCTGCGGTAAGTTCGGCTGCACGTTGTTTGACTTCTTCTAAATCATGAAAAATTGCTGGTGTAACTTTGCCTATTAATTCGGCTGATGAATATCCCAAAAATCTTTGGGCGGCAGCATTAATGGTTTTGATGATGCCATGAATATCTGTAGAAATGATTGTATAGTTAGCACCGTCTAAAATTGCTTGCTGTAGTTGAGTGATTTCGATGAGCTTGGCTTCAGCTTCTTTGCGCTCAGTAATATCTTCCGAGATCCCTAGTAAGTATTTAGGATTCCCAACTTCATCAAGGATGGGGATTTTTCTTGTATGTAGAATTCGAGTGCCTTGATGATTTGTTTGAACCTGTTCTTCAGGAATATCCAAAACATTGCCATTACTCAAGGTTTCTCGATCTTTGGCTATGAAAAAATCTGCTTCTGCGGGCGGGAAAAAGTCATAGTCACTTTTTCCTAATAATACTTCTTTAGGATAGCCAAGTAGTTCTTCACCAGCCTTGTTAAAGCGCAAAAATTGAAGAGTCTCGGCATCTTTGACAAAGAGCATATTGGGAATATTTTCAATAATCGAGTTGAGGAAGTTCTGCATCTGCCAGTTTTCTATATCTGCTTGTTTGCGATCGGTAATATCGCGAGATACGCCTACTGTTAAGATTGTCTCGCCTACTTCGTTCCGAATTACTGACTTAATGGTGTTGAACATCTGCACCTTGCCATCATAACGGGTAACAGGTTCCTCAATTTCTAGGGATTTCCCAGTCTCAAACACATAAGCATCATCGCGAATGTATTGCAGTGTATAGTCTGGTTCATTAAAGGGAGCATCAATCATATCTTTGAGTTGCTCGTTGGTCAGACCGTAATAGTCTCGAAATGCCTTGTTTGCCCAGACAATGCGAGATTGAGGGCCTTTGACCAGCACCATATCAGTAATGGCATCTAGAATTTGATGATACTTTTGTTCGTTTTGACGTAGGTTTTTTTCGGCAGCTTTGCGATCGCTAATATCCTTGATCATGCCAATTACGCAATCCTGCCCATCCAGCCGTTCTACCGTAGCGGATATTAAAACCGTCTTAGCTTGTCTTGAGGAAGTGCGAATTACTACTTCAAAATTTTGGATTCTCCTTTCCCGAATTAAGGTGTGTCGGAAGTGGTGCAAATCCTTAAGATCGTCCCAAAGTTCGATTTCTACACAGGTTTTCCCGATGATGTCTGTATGCGTCCTCTCTAATAACTCACACAGACTTTCATTTACATTCAAACAACGTCCTTCTGTGAGTGTGGCAATCCAAGCGGGATCGGGACTGGTATGAAAAATAGTTGAGAATTTAGTTTCTGATTCATGGAGGGCGATTTCACGACTTTTGCTGTCTGTAATATCCCGAATATAACCATGCCATAAGGTACTGCCATCGGCTTCTCGCTCAGGTGTAGCATTACCAACTAACCACAGCATCCGCCCATCCGGTAAACAACTTCGATATTCGCAATACCAAGGGGTCAGGTGTGAGGCGGATTCGAGAATGGATTGAGTTACGGAATCGAGGTCTTCTAGATGGATAGCCCCAAAAGCTTTAGAAGCATCGTCGGTCACTTCTTCTGGGGAAACGCCATAAATCTCTCGTATCCCATCGCTGGAGTAGGGAAAATGGAAAGTGCCATCAGGACGTTGACGAAACTGATAAATAACTCCGGGAATGTGGCGAGCAATTTGCTCTAGGCGATGATACTCTGTGGGGGTAGATATATTCGCAGAATCAATGCCATTTTCCCTTAATTGAGCTTGGGTTTGTTCAAGTTTGCGGGTAAGTTCGCGAACTTGTGCCTCGGCTCGTTTATTCTGTGTAATGTCTCGCATTACTGATAGATGGCGGTGGGGTAAAAAGTTAGCTGTTGCCGCATATTCGACTATGCGGATATCCCCATCCGGCCGCACTAATCGGATTTCACCCCGGACTTTTTCCTGTTGTTGAAACTGTTGCCATAGTGCTTGGAAATTAAATCCCGGTTCCAGAAAGTCAGAGATGCAGCGTCCCAAAATTTCGTTTTTCTCTAGACCCAATAATTCACAGGCGGCGGGGTTGATATCTACATAACGCCCTCGGTCATCTGCGATCGCGATCGCATCTAGGGTAGTTTCAAAAAGCGCCCGCAATTGACGATCTCTTAGGGACTGCTGGGCCGGATCTGATTCATCAATTGGTCGATCGAGGCTAGGATCGTAATTTAGTGGGAATGACATATATTTTTAATTGGTTTAATATAAACTTTTCGCTCTAATCTAACGATACACTAGCAATTCTAAATAATTTGTATACTACACTTTTCTTTAAGGAATCATAGAGGAGGCAGTAGAGGATGAGAAAGGAGCTATTAATCAAGCAATTGTTAATATTAAGAAAAATGTATATTGGGTAAGATAGGGTACTGCTTAAGTCAATCCCCCTAGATTAATAGCTAACTCTGTGTATGCGGTAATAAATTGCTTATTTCTCCTGGCAAATCGGTAACTCAATCCTAAACTCAGTCCCTTTGTCAACTGTAGAAAAACACCGCAAATAACCCTGATGATTCTCTGTCACAATTTGATAGCTAGTTGCTAACCCCATACCAGTTCCTTTCCCGACAGGTTTAGTAGTAAAAAATGGATTAAATATTTTTTCTTGAACTTCGGCACTCATCCCACAACCATTATCTTGAATAGAGATGACAACCTGATTTTCTAAATAGAGAGAAGTGGTAATGGTAATGCAACCAATATAATCCGATATCTCTTTTGACTCTAGGCTGTCTCGTCGTTGTTCAATTGCATCAATAGCATTGACTAACAAATTCATAAATACCTGATTTAACAAACCACCATAACATTCAACTAGGGGTAATTTCCCATAATTTTGGATGAGATGAATCTCTGGTTTTCCCGCCCGACCATTCAAGCGATTTTGTAAAATAACTAAGGTGCTATCGATATTTTCATGAATATCTATTTCTTTAAAATCTGCTTCATCCAAGCGCGAAAATGTCCGCAGAGATTTAACGATATCCCCGATCCGTGTAGCTCCCGTTTTCATCGATTCCAGCAAATTAGAAAAATCACTTACTAGATACTCAAAGTCGATATCTTCTGTCAAAGTAGAAATCGCTGCGGGGGGACTCGGATAATACTCTTGGTAAAGGTGAATTAACTTAATTAAGCCACAAGCATAATCATTAGCAGGTTTAATATTGCTATAAATAAAACTCACGGGATTGTTAATTTCATGGGCGACTCCCGCTACTAATTGCCCCAAACTCGACATTTTTTCGGCTTGAATTAATTGAGTCTGAGTATTTTGCAATTTTTTAAGAGTGATTTCTAATTCTTCAGTTTGTTGCCGCAGTTGAATTTCCGAGCGACGGACTGCGGCTTCCGCTTGTATCCGCTCCATTTCCGCACCAGCACGAGTAGCAAAGATTTTCAAAATTGCTGACTGCATTTCTAAATCTTTTTCCATCGGCTTCGTGTCCATCACCTCCAATAATCCCAACTGATTACCAGCAGTATCTATAATTGGTAAACCAGCATAACTTTGCGTTTGAAGGGCGACTAAAGTATCATCTTGAGGAAACAAACAATCTACAGAATTGGGATAGCGACATACCTCACCATTGTTATCAATATTTTTACAGGGTGTATTTTTACAGGCTGTCCCAGCTAAATTGCAAGTAAAATTATCGCCAAAGTTGTCTCCGGCCCAAAATGCTAAAGTTTGCACGATCGATTTTTCGGGGTTCGCAAATTCAGCGATCGCAGCATAACGCACTCCTAAGACTTGGGCGAGATATTGAACGCAACTTTTGAAGAATTCTTCGCCTGTTTTCGCCGCCGTACCTTCGACAATTAACCGCAGAGCTTGTTCTTGGCGTTTGCGATCGGTAATATCCATTACTGTCCCAAATAAACTGACGATTTTTCGATCGTGCCGTTCGATTTCCATGCGATTATTGATATAGCGGACTGCACCATCCGCTCGGCAGATCCGAATGTCAAAGTTTTGGGGAATTCCTTGCTCGCTTGCTGCTTGAATGCAACTTATGAATAATTCCCGATCTTCGGGATAATATTTTTCGATCGTCTCTTCAAAATCTGGCTCTCCCTGTTCGGGATTTATCCCAAAAATCCGAAATAACTCCGCAGACCAGGTGATTTTTTGGGTAGCTAGGTCAAAAGACCAATTGCCAATATGAGCGACTCGTTGTGCTTCTTCTAGTTTTCTAGTAAGTTGTTGTTGGGCGATTTCGGCAGTTTTGCGATCGCTAATATCGCGAGATACGCCCACTGTTAAGATGGTCTCGCCTGCTTCGTTCCGAATGACCGATTTAATGGTATTGAACATCTGCACCTTGCCATCGTAACGGGTGACAGGTTCCTCAACTTCCAATGTTTTCCCAGTCTCAAACACATAAGCATCATCGCGAATGTATTGCAGCGTATAGTCTGGTTCATTAAAGGGAGCATCAATCATATCTCTGAGTTGCTCGTTGGTGAGACCGTAATAGTCTCGGAATGCCTTGTTTGCCCAGACAATGCGAGATTGAGGGCCTTTGACTAACACCATCTCCGTAAGGGCATCTAGAATCTGATGATACTTTTGCTCGTTTTGACGTAGGTTTTTTTCGGCAGCTTTGCGATCGCTAATATCGCAATGAGTGCCAATAAACCGCAAAGGTTGACCTTCTTTGTCCCATTCCACCACCTGACCGCGATCTAAAATCCACTTGTAAGAACCATCTTTACAACGCAAGCGATGTTCGTGGCGATAAGCTGAGGTTTCGCCCTTCTGGTGTTTGGAAAAAGCTTCATAGCATTGGGCTTTATCCTCTGGATGTATCCGAATTTCCCACTCTTCTACAGCATTGGGAATTTCATCTTCTGCGTAGCCCAGCATCGCTTTCCACTGCCGAGAAAAGTTGATTTCATTAGTTTTGATGTTCCAATCCCAAGTACCATCTCCCGCTCCTTCTAGGGCTAACTGCCAGCGGCTATTACTTTCTTGCAAAGCGATTTCTGCTTGTTTGCGATCGTGGATATAACGGGCTATTCCCAAACAAGCAACCACTTGCCCATCACAATCTCGCAGGGCTGATACATTGGAAGAGTGCCAGTAATAGTTACCATCTTGATGCAAAAATCGGTATTCAATTCCCCGCAGTTTCTCACCTTGTAAAGAGCGATCTACGGCCTCTACACAAATTTGTAAATCTTCTGGATAAATCCAATGAGAAAAAGACGCATCTAAGAAGTTTGCTAGTTCATATCCCATGACTTCTTTAAACTGGGGACTGACATAGCTAAATGTGGTATCGGGATTGATAATATAAACCATATCATTGAGATTTTCAATGATGCTGCGAAATTTATTTTCACTAATTCGTAAAGCTAGTTCTGTGGCTTTGCTTTCTGAGATATCCCGAATGGTTGTGGAAAAGTATTCGACTTCTCCATCTGTTGATTTGTGGGCGAGGATTACCTGAGAAACAGGGATTTCACGTCCGATCGAATCCAGTATTGCCGTCTCGCCGTGCCAACTGCCAGAACGTACTGCTTCTGGCAAACCCTGATTTAAGACAATATCTAAAGCCCACTCTGGATGACCTTTAGAGATTTCCATATCTGCGATCGCGCCATTATCATCATTAATATCAAGCAAATTTCGCCAAGCTCGATTGATGTAAAGAGTTTTACCCGTCAAATCAGCAGTTGAAATCAAATCTGATGTATTTTCCAGAATGGCAAGCAAACGTTGATTGTGAGCTTCAGCACGTTTGCTGTCTGTGATATCCCGAATATAGCCATGCCATAAGGTACTGCCATCGGGTTCTCGCTGAGGTGTAGCATTACCAACTAACCACAGCATCCGCCCATCGGGTAAACAAGCTCGATATTCGCAATACCAAGGGGTTAGGTGTGAGGCAGATTCGAGCAGGGATTGAGTGACGCGATCGCAGTCATCTGGGTGGATAGCACTAAAAGCTGAAGAAGCATCTTCGCGCACTTCTTCGGGGGAAACGCCATAAATTTCTCGAATTCCCTCGCTGGAGTAGGGAAGATGGAAAGTACCATCAGGACGTTGACGAAACTGAAAAATAGTGCCGGGGATGTGGCGGGCAATTTGCTCTAGGCGACTTTCTGACTCAATGCGATCGCTAATATCTGTGGTAATCCCATCAATACGAATCGGTTTTCCGGTTTCGTCATAGACCAAATAAGAGTTAACAGACAACCAGCGCACCTGTCCGTCGCGGCGAATAATGCGATATTCTGTTCTAGTTTTCCCCTTCTCTTGGAGTCTGACGAAAGCATTTGCAATCCGATCGCGATCGTCGGGATGAATGATTTCAAACCACAGATTAGGGTTAGAAAAAAACTCTGCCACCGAACAGCCAAATATTTGTTCTACGGCGGGGTTAATGTAAATCGTCTCATAGGTTTCCGGGTGAATTGACCACACCACTCCCTCAACGGAATTCAAAATGCTTTCCAGTCGTTGCTGAGATTCCCGTAATTGAGCTTGGGTTTGTTCTAGTTCGCTGACAGGTTCGCAAACTTGCTGCTCTAGCTGTTGTGTCAGTTCTTGGACTCGTGCCTCTGCTCGCTTACTCTGCGTAATATCTCGCATTACGGATAAGTGGCGGTGCGGTAAGAAGTTAGCCGTAGCAGCAAATTCCACTATCCGAATATCCCCATCGGCCCGCACCAAGCGGAACTCACCGCGTACTTTCTCTTGTTGCTGAAATTCTTGCCATGCTTGTTGGAAATTAAACCCCGGTTCTGCAAACTCAAAGATGCAGCGTCCGAGAAGTTCCTCTCTCTTTAGTCCAAACAATTCACAGGCGGCGGGGTTGACATCTAGGTAACATCCTCGATCGTCTGCGATCGCCATCCCATCCAGCGCCATCTCAAAAAGCGTCCGTAATTGGCGGTCTCTCAGAGATTGCTGGGCAAAATCTTCTTCATCAATCGGCAGATCCAGCAGAGGGTCGTAGCCTAAGGAGGATGACATAGACCGTGAATTGGTTTAATAAAAACTTTGTTCTACCAGTCAAGTATAGTCCACCGCCTCTTGTGCTGGTCAAGGGTATCTGCGCTCCTCTGTATAGATTTGGTAAAGACAAATAAATTTTAGGTAATATTTTCTGCAAAATTAGAAACCGGGTTTCTTAAAGAAATCCGGTTTCTAGATAGTTGTTCAGAGTACAACCAAACTAGCCATGAATAGCAGGAGCGTTCATAGCAATAGGCAAGAACTCACTAGCAGCTAAATCCAGAGGGAAGTTATGAGCATTGCGCTCGTGGATGACTTCAATCCCCAAATTAGCGCGGTTAATAATATCCGCCCAGGTGCTAATCGGTCGTCCTTGATTGTCAAGAATTGACTCGTTAAAATTAAACCCGTTCAGGTTAAAAGCCATTGTGGAAATTCCCAAAGCTGCGAACCAAATACCTACAACTGGCCAAGCAGCTAAAAAGAAGTGCAAAGAGCGAGAGTTGTTGAAGCTGGCATATTGGAAAATTAAGCGTCCGAAATAGCCGTGAGCTGCAACAATGTTATAAGTTTCTTGCTCTTGTCCAAACTTATAACCTGTATTAGCTGATTCGTTTTCAGTTGTTTCTCGCAACAGAGAAGAAGTTACCAAACTGCCGTGCATGGCGGCAAATAGCGAACCACCAAAGACACCAATTACACCTAATTGATGGAAGGGGTGCATGAGAATATTATGCTCAGCTTGGAACACAATCATAAAGTTGAAAGTTCCAGAAATACCCAGCATTAAACCATCAGAAAAGCTGCCTTGCCCGATAGGATAGATTAAAAGAACGGCAGTTGCAGCAGCAACAGGCGCAGAATAAGCAACTGCAATCCAGGGGCGCATTCCTAATCGGTAGCTAAGCTCCCACTCGCGACCCATGTAAGCGTAAATGCCGATTAAAAAGTGCAGGACAATTAGCTGATAAGGGCCGCCATTGTAAAGCCATTCATCAATAGAAGCTGCTTCCCATAAAGGGTAAAGGTGCAAACCAATAGCCGCAGAAGTCGGCACAATGGTACCAGTAATGATGTTGTTCCCGTAAAGTAGAGAACCGGAAACTGGCTCGCGGATGCCATCTAAATCGACGGGAGGGGCAGCAATAAAGGCCAGGATAAAAACGATAGTGGCAGTTAAGATGGTAGGAACCATTAACACGCCAAACCAGCCAATATAAAGCCGATTTTCTGTGCTAGTAATCCAGTTACAGAACCGAGACCATAGGTTATCTCCTATGGGTCTGCTTAAAGTAGTTGTCATTGCGATTATATCTCCTTGGAAATTAATGAGGAGGTCTGGGAAACACTGGGATCGAGTGTTTCCGCAGACACTTACTTTATAACCAATTAGTTATATGCTTGTCAAGCTTTTAGAGTAAAATTTATTTGTGATGCCTGAAATTCTTGATTTACAAGGGTTTCAGGCCTTGAAAATTTAGGCTTTGCCCGGAAAGCCTTATAAACCAGTAGTTCTAGGAAATTCTATCCCGCTCAGTGACATCATGGGAGCAGTGTCACGCGATCGCTACTCTAAAGAAAATTTGTTTCCTGCTTGATTTATAATATAACTTTATGGTAATGTGGTAAATTTAAGGTAGTGGAACCTATGCAGTTCTCAAAAAATCACCTTTCGGAACACCGGAACTATACTTACGACACTTTATTAATAGCGTGCTAGAGACATCTCCCAAAACCTTAGCTCCTGTGGCAGATTATTTCAAAATCCTTTCTGAAGTTAGCCGACTTCAGGTTTTGTGCTGCCTCAAATCTGGAGCAAAAAATGTTACTGAAATCATTGAAATGACGGGACTCGGACAGGCGAATGTTTCTAAACACCTGAAAGCGATCGCGCAAATGGGTATGGTTTCTCGAACCCAAGTTGGAGTCAGTGTGTATTACGAAATTTCCGATCCGCTAATTTTTGAACTTTGTGAGTTAGTGTGCAGTCGTCTGGGGGAGCGCTTAGAATACCAATCTGAGCAGTTGAAACAGCTTGAGGGTCTGCATCAAAAGCAGAAATAATGAGTTCTCAAGTAGGTTTTTCCTCGATAATTAATTTTAAGAGTTCTAAAACAATGAACAAGCGACTGAGAACTTTAGCTTTAACAATTGTCACTGTTTTAGTGTTATTGATAGCAGTCAATATCACAATAGAGCCAGCAATGGCTTTAGTCCAAAAGACAGAAGAAGCACCAGGTCAAATCCTTTACCAAGCCCGCCATCATCTAAAAGATTCCAGCGGCAACACTTGGCAAGTGGTTCTGTTTAAACAAAGTAAAACCAATCAATTAGATAATATCAATTTGCGATTAGTTGCTTTTCCCGATGTCGCAGAATTTGCTCACCCAAAAGATTTACAGATTGCAACAACTAACGGGCAAAATTTTACAGCAGCGGATGTTTTCGATCGAAAAGCTCCGGCTCCTAATGTGGGACAGTACGATTTAAGTCCCCTTCTGAAAAAATTGCCAGTAGGTTATGCTCTCAAACTTTCATTGCCACTCGTTGATGGGCAATCTCTAATTCTAAATATTCCCCCTTCTTGGGTAGAAGAATGGCAAGAAGTTGCTAGGGAAGAGGGGCTAGGGGCTAGGGGCTAGGGGCTAGGGAAGAGGAAAGAGGGAAGAGGAAAGAGGGAAGAGGAAAGAGGGAAAAGCTTACGACCTAATGGATTATGAATCAGAGGTAACACTGGGAGTTGTCCTAACTGCCAAAGAGGTTGCTATAATCCAATCTGCATTGTTGACTTAACTTCAGAAGAAAGATCCACCTCATGCCTTCTGCCTCCTGCGGTTATAAACTAATTTGGATCGCTGAATGCCGGGTTATTAATAAACTCTCGATCCGTTAAACTTCGCAGGAAAGCGAGCAAATCTTCCCGCTCTTGTACTGTTAACTTAAAACCATTAATAAAATTACTTTTTAGTGGATTTTCACTGCCTACCCCCTCAAAAATTCCTTTCTTAATATTTCTCCCTCCCGCTTGATAGTGATCGATAACTTCTTCAAGGGTCTTAATACTACCATCGTGCATATAAGGTGCAGTCAAATCAATATTACGAAGGGTAGGCGCTTTAAATTTTCCCATATCTAAAGGAGAGTTTGTAATCTCGTAAACTCCTGTATTGTCAGGCGGATAAGCACCATTACCATCGATATTATATAGGCCTGTATTGTGAAAGGCAATCTCTTTAAAAGCTAAACGTTCGTGCATGATAGAATCAGAGAAATTAATGCCACCGTGACAATGGAAACATTCTAAACGTTCGCTGTTAAATAACTCTTCACCCCGTTTAGCTGCGGCAGAAATAGCATTGACTTCACCGCCGTAGCGGTAGCGATCGTAGGGAGAATTTACAGAAATTAGAGTCCGTTCAAAAGCAGCTATAGCTTTTGCCAGATGGCTAATAGTAATTGAATTTTTACTTTCCCTAAAAGCCTCTGCAAATAATTTTTGATATTGAGGATTTTGACCCAAAAAACTTATAATTTTTTCTTCCTTTCCTACCATTCCTAATTCAATAGGATGTTCGCCAAATAACGGAACTAATAGCTGAGATTCTAACTGCGTTTGTAGAGGATTTGCCCAAGTTAGCACAGAATTGTAGGCAATATTGGCTAAACTCATAGAATTGCGCGGGTGTTTTTCACCAGTGGCACCGATTCCTACTGTTTTGCCATCGGTAAAAGCTTGGGATTGAAGATGACAGGAGGCACAGGAAAATTTTCCAGTAATTGATAAGCGTTTTTCATAGAAAAGATGCCGCCCCAATTCTACTTTTTCTGTACTCATGGGGTTATCTGCTGGTACAATTGGCTTAGGCATCCAATCAGGGATATTCCACTGATAAACTAGAGGTGAAGTCATCGCGATCGCGCCTCTGGAAGCTGACAAAGTTTTACTCAATTCCAAGGCTAGAAAAAATGATAAAATGCAGGCAGCTATGAAGGCTAACAACCGAGATAACTTCATTATACAATTCTATTTTTTAACTGTAAAAAACGTCTGTTTAACAGCAGATTTGCCGCCAAAAGGCAAACCTAAACTGGTCATAATACCAGCGCAATCGCCGTCATTTGGTGATGACATACAACCTAGTGGAGTATTTGGTTGATTAGTTTCCAAATTACTATTAGCAACTAACGGTTCCAAATCAGCAACTACTGTATTATTATTAGTGTCAAAGTTGCTAAGAATTACTTTTGTAGTGTTAGGATTACTACAACTATTCGGTTTCTGGTTATCTCCTGATGCTTGGCATCCTGTGCTACCTAAGTGAATAGAAAAACCTGTTTGATTTCCTTCATGTCCATGCTGTCCGTGTTCCTTCTCTGAAGCATTTGTCTTAGTTCCGCTTTCGTTTTTCAAATCAATACGTAAAAATTTGTAGCCACCTTGCCAGTTCCACCAGAGAGATGTTAAATTCAAAGGAGAAGGGGCAAGAGCTGCATCACTATGATTGAGGTTGAAGGGAACGCCGAGGGTAAATTGCAAACCTTTGTAGTTGCCTTTGGGTATTGTCCCAATGACGCGATCGCGCATCTCCACCGTTCCATTACTACAAGCACCAGCTTTGTTCTCAAAATCTAAAAGGGCAACGTTTTGGTATTGCCATTTGCCATCTTGTTTTAAACTAATAGGTACAACTTTCCCATTAGCATCAATTAAGGCAAGATCGGATACATAAAACCGGAAGTCAGTGGGTGTAACTGTAGTGGCAGGCTTACCTAAATTACTGTAGCTTTTGCCGCAGTCAAGGGGTTGATTGCCGACTCTCGCGCTAAACTTAATCTCCACTTCTTGAGGAGTTTGTGCTTGGGCCTGAGTCCAAGTAAATGCCGCATAGCTACCTGCAATAGTAAGAGTTGTAGCGGCAGTAGATGCTAGCAATAGTTGTCTTTTCATCTAAAATTAATAGCAGCTAAGGTGAATGCCTAAACTACACAGCACTTTTTAGGTAAATGAGGTACATAAAATTCGAGTACGGACGCGACATTCCCCTGTACTTAATGAGTATTGATTGTCGGGTGTACTTCATAAACGTGGTATTTGCTGTAAGTTTTAAATCGGCTTTCAGATTCTCACACTTTCCCACTCGCAGTGTCAAATGACAGGCTGTCACACTTAAAATTAACAGGAAAAATTATTAATAATGACGATCGATAAATTTTTAGTGATTTTGAGTAATATTAAATCATTGTTAACAAATAAAATTGTGGCTATCCGTGAATTTGCCTCAATCGCCCATTTCACGGTCATTTCCGCAAAGGTTAATGTAATTTAAGTAGTGATATTATGAATATAATTCTCAATTATTTAATGAGAAATTACCCTCTTAATCATTCTAATACTATGTCACAAATACATTTAGGGCACTTGTTGCCCGGTCAAAGCGCCACTATTTCAGGAATACAAGCTGACGAAGGTTTGCAACAAAGGCTCCGAGCGTTGGGTTTTCGCGCCAGCAGACAAGTGCAAATGATTCGGCGGGCAGCATTTTTCGGGCCACTCCACGTCCGCGTGGGGACAACAGAAATTATGCTTCGTCGCCACGATGCCAAGGAAATTAAAATTACGGATGTAACATCGGGAGAACTTTGATGAAACAGATTGCAGTTGTGGGAATGCCAAATACGGGGAAATCAACTTTTTTTAACCGCATTACTGGCGCTAATGCTAGGATTGGTAACTGGCCGGGGATTACTGTAGATTTGATGGTGGCAAAAGTCCAACTGGGGAATGAAGCAGCGGAAATGGTGGACTTGCCAGGGATTTATGACTTGCACGGCTTTTCGGAAGATGAGCAAGTAGTAAGAAATTTTCTTGAGAATAATCCCATACATTTAGTGCTGATGATTCTCAACGCTACTCAAATTGACCGCCAAATTAGCCTAGCTTTGCAGGTGAAATGTTTAGGTGTACCAGCGGTGTTACTGCTAAATATGGCAGATGAAGCGCCACAATTTGGGGTCGATATTGACCAACAGAAAATGTCAGAGCATCTAGGGATGCCTGTGATGCCTATTAGTGCTAAATACGGTCAGGGTTACGCAACTGCTTACCAAGCAATTACTGATAGTTTGAACCGTCAGGAAAAGGCGATTTCTGTTGGTAAGATTAATGAGCATTTAGTGAGCGATCGCCAAATAGCTGACGAGATGGGAAGTTTGTTAAAAGCTGCCGTTCACGTCCCGCATCAAATTAAAGAAAATTGGACAACTAAACTAGATGCGGTGCTGCTGCATCCGGTGTTGGGGTTGCCGATATTTTTTGCAGCCATGTTTTTGATGTTCCAGGCAGTATATGCTCTGGGAACTCCTATGCAGGAGTTATTAGGCTCTGGCTTTGATTGGATTCAAGCTAATGCTTTAGAACCGCTACTGGGAGGAGTACCAGAGTTATTTAGGGGTTTCTTAATTGACGGTCTTTATACTGGGATGACGACGGTAGCGGCATTTATTCCCGTGATTTTGCTGTTCTTTATCTGCATGGCGGTGATCGAAGATAGTGGCTATTTATCGCGATCGGCATTTTTGATGGATGTTTTGATGCAGAAAATGGGATTGGATGGCCGATCTTTTGTGATGTCGTTGATGGGATTTGGCTGCAACGTCCCCGCAATTATGGGAACGCGGGTAATGCGATCGCCAGGATTGCGGTTGTTGACAATGATGGTAATTCCCTTTTCTCTTTGTTCGGCTCGGTTGAATGTATTCATCTTTATGAGTACGGCGCTATTTGCAGCTAAAACTGCACCTATAGTGTTGTTTAGTTTGTATTTACTGAGTTTTGTTGCAGCTATTTTAACTGCGGCTTTGTTTAAGGGTAAGTTTGAGAGTAAAGAGCCTTTTATCTTAGAATTGCCGCCTTATCGCTTTCCCACTTTTAAGCAAATGTTACTGCGTTCTTGGTGCGAAGTTCGTCACTTTGTCAAGTGGTCGAATAAGTTTATTATCTTTGGAGTAGTAGCAATTTGGGCGCTGAATAATTTGCCTCCGGGCCTACCACCTGCAAGTTCTCAAACTTTGTCGGGAATACTTGGTCAGTTGACACAGCCTATTTTTGACCCAATTGGGATTAATCCTCAATTGACAGTGGCGCTACTGTTTGGGTTTATTGCCAAGGAGATTGTTTTGGGTGGTTTAGCGGTGATTTATGGCAAGTCTGAGGATGCAGATTTGATGGGTGCGATCGCGCAACAGGTAGACTGGGTACAAGCTTATAGTTTTATGCTTTTTACTTTGCTGTATGTGCCTTGTCTGTCCACAATTGCGGTACTTAAAAGTGAGTCTAAAAGCGCCAAGTTTGCTTGGCTTTCCGTGCTATGGTCAATAGCTTTAGCTTGGGGAGCAAGTTTTATTTTTTACCAAGGTGCAAGGGCTTTAGGGTTTTAGAATATTCTCTCACTCTAGCTAACTAACTCTAGCTAATGTGGGTCACGCAGGAGGCAGAAGGCAGGAGGCAGGAGGCAGGAGGTAGAAGGCAGGAGGCAGAACGAAGTATTTTCGTCAAAAAACCCGGTTTCTTTGGTTGGGTGCGTAAGTCCTGTTGATATATATGCGTGTCATGGGGAGGTAAGCAAAGCACAGTTGCGAGGTACAAGCAAGGACATGATGGCGTTTGTTTATGTCCCCCTACTTATCATTTTATTGACTATCTAGTAATATTTATTTTTCAGATAAATTAAGAATTGCCCACTTAATTTCACACAAAATTTACATTAATGGCTGAGAATATAATGATTCCATAAAGTCTCACCTCACAACTATCAACCCTAGAAAAACTGTGCCACGATGGAATCATAGAAGAAACCACCACTAACCATCGAAGACGAGGCAGGACTATGAAAACTACCCTTAAAAGTGCGATCGCCATACCATTTTCCTTAGCTTTAACAGCCTTAGTAGCCGCTCCTTCTCTTGCGGGTTCTCTCACTTTTGCAACTAACGTCGAAGAATTTAACGAAGGCGTTGGCATTAAAGAAGCTTATAGAAGAAATGCGGCTAATGCTCTGGGTGCTCCTCAACTCAATGCTTACAGCAGCACTAAGGACTTTTTGAGCTTAGGTGTAGGCGGTTCTGCGATATTCAGTTTCGGTACGCAATTTACAAACAAGGTCACACTCTGGGAAACTACTTGGGGAGATAAGAATGGCAAACAGTCAGCTTATGACGAGCAAGTAGAAATTTTTGCCAGCAATAGCTTAGATGGCGCTTGGACTCGTCTGGGTTTGATCAAGAATATTGCAGATGGTGCTTATAATACAGCGGAAGGAGCTTCCCTGAGTTTTGATGGCATTTTCCAATACCTAAAGCTAGTAGATAAATCTGCTGCTGGTAGCGATCGCGATGGTTTTGATGTTAATGGTATCGGTGTAGAATCTGTACCTGAACCTTTCACAATTGCTGGTATGGTACTAGGTGCTAGCGGGATGATTGCTGCTCGTCGTCGTCGCACTAAGCAAAATGCCTAGAAACAAAGCATACATTAACGGGCCGACGGGGTAACAAGCTAAGTTAAAGCCTTGTCAGAGTGTGGTTGTAGCAAATACCTCTCGACCCAAATTTATTTAATAGGACTTACGCATCGAGTTCCAGAAACCTGGTTTTTGGGACTCGATGCGTAAGTCCTTTTTAAGGAACTACAAAAAAATTATTATAATTTTCTAAACTATTCAGGTAAGATCGCGATCTACAAGATGCCCAGGATAGCGAAATTTAATAGTTAGAGCAACCGCCAAGGTGGTTAGGATGTTCTAAGTTAGTGAAACCAATTTATTATCTTCTTCCCTAAGCATCCTAGCTTCTAGTACCTAACTATCTATCGATTCCATTGGCATCAAAATCAATAAATAATTAGTAGGTTGGATAGATGTGGGATCTACCCAATTTACTAGCCTAAATAATACTGATGCCACCAAATTTGATCTTATGACACCGCTGCCTAATTACCGCCCTAAACAACTATCTCTTGGCCCTTTAGAGGCGGAGATTTTGAATATTGTTTGGGAACTAAACTCTGCTACAGTTAAAGAAGTACATGACTGGATTTTAGCAGATCCCGACCGCGAATTAGCTTATGCTTCAGTCACAACAGTGCTGCGTCGCCTGACAGAAAAAGGTTGGCTTGCCTGCGATAAAACAGAGCGAACATTCACTTGGAAACCCCTAGTTTCTAGTCAGGAAGCTCAAGCAATATTCGCCTATAATCGTTTGCAGCAATTTCTAGCAGTAGGAAACCCGGATATAGTAGCGGCTTTTGCAGATAGTCTCGATGAAGCTAGCTTAGAACAAATAGAAGCAATTGCCCAACGAATACAGGCTGTCCGTCGAGCGAGGGAGGAGCAAAAATAATGCACGCAATCCTGATTTTAGCAGCCCTGGGAATCTCTTGGTCGCTCAGGCTAAGATGGTCTTCTCCAATTGGAAACTGGTCAGAACGTTGGCAGCGATCGCTTTTGTTTTTTCTGTTTCCGCCGCTGCTTTTAATCGTGACATTCCTAGCCGTTTTATTCATGGGGCCAGGAGGAGAAATGGTAGGAATTTGGGATGGATGGTTAAGCTACTTGTTATCGCTTTCTTTTTTAGCGATCGCAGTAATTTGTTGTATAAAGCTAGCTATAGATAGCACTTTATTTTTACAACAAATTCGGAGCTATCCTCTCAAAAAAGTTGTAGGAAAATCAGTCAGAATTTTGAACACGCCAGCTCTTTTTTCGGCTGTAATTGGTTTTTGGCAGCCAGAGTTCACAGTGAGTACAGGATTGCTAAATACCCTCGATCGAGATCATCTCAAAGCAGTTATTGCCCACGAACAAGCACATTGTTATTATCGGGATACCTTCTGGTTTTTCTGGATGGGTTGGCTACGTCAAGTTACAGCTTGGCTACCCCAGACTAAAGCATTGTGGGAAGAGCTATTAGTATTGCGAGAAATACGTGCGGATGCTCATGCTGCTAGTCAAGTTGATTCTCTGTTATTAGCTGAAGCTTTGCTATTGGTAGCCAGCTATCCGCACCGATATTCAGATATTATTTGTATTATTGGTGCTGTGGGCCCGCAACATCGATTAGAGGAAAGAATAGAAGCACTTTTAGGAGAGCAAAAAAATTTGCTAAAGCTGAATCCTTGGTTTTGGAGTTGGTTACTGTTAACGCTTTCGCCCTTAGTAACTGTGCCGTTTCACAATTAGGCAATCGCCTGCGACATTTCTTGAGTAAAATTAATCTGTGTGATAGAATCATTATAAAGTCATAGAAATTGTTGCCTTTACAGGTTAGCCAAAATGACAAATGTAACAGAAGTCTTGAAATCAGCTCAGTTTGTGGTTGATGCTAGTGGTAAAAAGACTGCGGTGCAGTTGAGTGTTGCTGCTTGGGAAGCTTTATTAGATTGGATAGAAGATCGGGAAGATGAGGGGATTTTTCGAGAAGCAATGAGTCAGTTACGAGAGGCGGGGGGGAGTCCTGAAAAAGCGGGTTGGTTGGATTGGGAAGCGGTTAAAGATGACTGGGAGAAAGATTGAGGTTGTTTAAATGTATCGAGTTCGTGTACAGGCTTCTGTCTATAATGAGAGGCGAAATTTACCGGGAGTTTTTCGCCAGCGGATTAAGAAAATTATTGAAGATTTAGTGGAAAATCCGCGCCCTTTTAATAGTATTAAACTAGAATTTTCCCTTGATGCAGGTTGGGAACCAAGGCGAATTAGAGTAGATTCTTGGCGCATTATCTATGCGGTTGATGATGCGTTTGAACAGGTAGTAGTATTAGGGATTAAGAAGCGTCCGCCTTATGATTATGAGGATTTAATAGATTTGTTTGCTGAGTTAGAGTAGTTTTAGTCTTGAGTATCTGTGAGCCATTCTCGCTCGATTCTTTCTAAGTCTTTCGCGGCTCCCAATTTCTGAAAGATTTGATGGGCGGTGTTGTAATGTTGTTGGGCGAGTTCTGCGTTACCGCGCTTTCGCCAGACTTGAGCAAGAAAAAAACTAGCGTAAGCAATGTACCAAGGTGATTCCACTTCTTTAAATCTTTCTAAAGCATCAGTTAAAAATTGTTCTGCGACATCTAAGTTACCCCTACCTAGTTCAACTGCTCCCAAAAAACCAATTAAAGGTGCTATCTCAAAGCGATCGCCCAATTCTGTCTGAACTTCCAAACCTTTCCGATACAGCCGCTCAGATTCATCCCAATTACCACGATTTCGCTCTATCTCTCCCAACAATCGCCAAGAAATTGCCATAGCTGCGCGATCGCCTAATTCTGTCCTTAATTCCAAAGATTGCCGATACAGTCGTTCAGCTTCCTCCCAATTGCCACGAAGTTGCTCAATATATCCCAACTGTCCCCAAGAAGATGCCATCCCAGAGCGATCGCCTAATTCTGTCATAACTTCCAAACCTTTCCGAAACAGTCGCTCAGCTTCCTCCCAATTACCGCGATTTCGCTCTATCTCTCCCAACAGTTTCCAAGAATTTGCCATCCCAGAGAGATCGCCTAATTCTGTGCTTAATTCCAAAGATTGCCGAAACAGTCGCTCAGCTTCATCCCAATTACCGCGATATCGCTCAATATCTCCCAACGCTCTCCAAGTAGTTGCCATCCCAGAGCGATCGCCTAATTCTGTCATTATTTCCAAACATTGCCGATACAACCGTTCCGCTTCATTCCAATTACCATGATATCGTTCAATATCTCCCAATAGTCCCCAAGAATTTGCCATACCTGCGCGATCGCCATACTCACTATAAATCTCTAAAGCTTTTTTATAATAATGCTCCGCTTCAGCTTGATCCCACATTTCCTTTGCAACCCATCCTAATTGCTGGTACGTACTTGCTTGAGAATAAAAATCTCCAATTTCTTGTTGAATTGCTAAACATTGCTGATAATAATCTTTTGCTTTTTGCCAATCCCGCAAATCTCGACAAATATTCCCCAAACCATACAAAACATTAGCTTCCCCCTGACGATTTTCCTGTTCTCGGACAATTTCCAGCGATGTTTGATATACTCTCATGGCCTCCGAAAATTGTCGCTGTTGCCGATACATTGCACCCAATTCTTTATAGACTTCAGCTTGCAACGATAAATTTTTACTGTGGGTTGTCAACTCCAAAGCTTTCTCTAAATGCTCTCTCGCCTTCACTGGATTTCCTTGACTGAGATAAGCTACTCCCAGTTGATGTAAAATATTGCTGCAAGCACTAGGATTTTTTGCCGATCCAGAATGACTCGGATTGTAGTCCATCAACAAAGACTCTAAAAGTTCAATTCTTTCTTGCTTTTCTGGGGTTTTTAAGGTACTAAAACTCCTTTCCGAATCTAGAGTCCGAGCAACGGCATCATCTCTAGTAAATTGAGTAGTTTTAAAGAGAAATACGCCAGATTTCCACGCCCAAAAATCCGGGGCAAACTTCGCCAAACGAGTAATCGCATAGTCTGGCAAAACAAACAGCATCGGATGGGGAACGCTGGTTTTATAAGCATCTCGCACAAAATTAAGGTCTTGTAAAACGGGAGGATATTCCCCAAATTTACCAATAGACTTTTCCAATCCCCGCACAATTAAAACTAATTTTTTATTGGCATCTAGTTGAATTGTCGGTAAAATTTTCACAATTTCGTCTCGGAGAAAGCGTAAATTCTCATCAAACTCCAAAACCTCAAATTGATTTTCTTGAGAAATGAGATGATTTTTTAAAGCATCAATCAACAAATCAGCTTCAGCATTAAAATTAACTTCCACAAACCCAATCGTAAACTTTTCCGAAAAATCAACAAAGGTCAAAAGGTCAGTAAATGCCTGCTGATTTACATCTAGAAATTGCTCAATTCCTGAATCCAGATCATTCTGGGTTAACATTTGATTGTCTCGCATCTCGGAGAGCTTTTTGAAATTCTTCATTTTGCTTCACCACCGGATTCGGATAGTTCCATCGATTTTTACCGTTGTATTCCAAAACCGAAAGATTGAATAACATCAATTCGCTCATTTCATCTTTATTAATATTTTTTGTCAAACAAACTTGAGCTAAAAATGGATAATGATCTTGCGGGATAATTCGCTCAAAGTTAAATTGTTCCTGTTTGATTGCGTAAGTAACATCATCAGCCATTATTTTAGCATGACCGCGACCGCTGGCGGTTATGCAAGCCGTCCGCATGATCTGGATGAGTTGGCGAACATGGCCGCCACTGGCTTTTGCTAATTCTAGCAATTGTTCGCGAGAATCAAAGATTTTATCAACTTCAACTCGGCGATCGATTAAACCAGCCATAGCATTTAAGTTAAATTCGTTATAGTTTAAGTCACAATCATCTCGCTTAAATTCATAAATATTGACCATCGGGACAATGTGAGGACAGTCAAAATTCTTTATGGCATTTTGAGATGAGTAAAGAACTAAAAGCGGAACTGTATAAATAATCGTACAATTCAATTCTTGAAGTTGAGCAGCATAGTCAAAAAATAAATGGTTTGCTACCTTGGGAGGAACGCGGTCTAAATTATCAAAGATAATCAGAAAGCCTTTATACTCAGGAAACTTATTTCGCAGTTTTTTGACAGCATCATTTAAAAGTAAATTGATATCTGCTTTCAATCGCGAAATGTCTTTTTCTAAATTTTGGCGAATTGTTGTTTTTTGTTTATCAGAGCCTTTGATTTGCGCCAGTAACTTGACCAACAACTTTGCTAAAAATGGAGCCTCTGGGCCTAAAGTTGCTTCCGCTTCCACACTTACGGAACTTTCAACCGTTCGTTCTGATTCTTTAGTGACATCCTTAAACCAAGCCTCAAAATTATCCATCAGCCGAGGATCTAATTTCAATCCTAGCCGCCGCATTTCAAACTCAATTCGCTTGATGACAATTAAATAGAAATCTGTATAACTGGCATCATTAATATCGGTTTCTTCTTGCACCTCCAGATAAATGACGCGATAATTGACTTCCCACTGCTTTTGAATTCGTTTCAATTCGGTACTTTTACCGCAGCCCCGATGTCCTGTAAACAAGATTGTGGTAAATTCTTCGGGTTCTTGAAAGTCTAAAATATTACTGACACCTGCGATCGCTTCCGTTTTGCGGACTTCTGATAAATCAACGTAGTAGCGATCGAGGTCTGCCCCTTCCAAAGATTGGAGAGGATTACAAACTTGATAAGCAGTTTTGAGGGTAGTTGCGCGGTGAATAGGAAGAGAAGTCATAAGTTTTTAATTTAGTAAATGTATTGCCAGCATTATTGACAACCGATCAAACTCAATTTATTTGAATTATTGAATTTTACCAAAAAACGCTTTATTAGACAAAATTACTTGGGAGAAAGGCTTTTCTGGATCGCAAGCGGTTAAAACCGTCTAGTGAAGAAAATCAAATTTCAACCCGCGCAGGCGGGTTTTGTATGTGTAGACGCGGTTTCAACCGCCGCGTAAATACAATTAATTTCAACCCGCGCAGGCTGGTTTTGCCTGTGTAGACGCGGTTTCAACCGCCCCGTAAATACAACCCTCCGCGCCCTCTAAGCCTCTACAATCCCCCCCAATCGCCAAAACCGAACCTCAACAGACGGATACCACCCACCTGAAAAATTAAAACCATGATTAAAATTCGTTACAATCAGTACATACAAAAGAGAAAAAAAGCTCTTATCTCAAAATTAGAGGTAGCCAAATGAACAGTACATTTCGCGTCGGCAACCTGTTTGGAATCCCATTTTACCTGCATCCCTCGTGGTTTTTAGTCCTGGCATTAGTAACCTGGGACTACGGCAGATTCCTAGCCGCAAGCTTTCCTGCTTTAGGCCCCCTATCGCCTTGGGTGCTGGGATTAGTCACAGCATTGCTATTATTTGCCTCCGTACTCGCCCACGAATTAGGACACAGTTGGGTAGCCATTAAACAGGGAATTGACGTGAAATCGATCACGCTGTTTCTATTTGGAGGATTAGCCAACCTCGATAAAGAATCAAAAACTCCAGGGGAAGCATTTTGGGTAGCGATCGCAGGCCCCCTAGTCAGCATTATCCTGTTCGCCTTACTCACCACCATCGGCGCAACATTACCCATCACAGGCCCGATCGCTGCGATCGTAGGAATGCTAGCCTACATCAACTTAGCCCTGGGGTTATTTAACTTAATTCCTGGCTTACCCCTCGATGGCGGAAACATCCTCAAAGCGATCGTCTGGAAAATCACCGGCAACCCTTACAAAGGCACGCTATTCGCTAGCCGCGTCGGTCAACTCTTAGGTGCGATCGCCATTATCTCAGGATTCGTTGGTAACTTCTGGAACATATTAATCGGTTGGTTCCTGTGGCAAAATGCAGGTCAATCCGCCCAATCAGCTAAAGTTCAAAATGAACTCGCAGGATTAACAGCAGCAGATGCCGTCACCCCAGACAGTCCAATCGTTTCCGAACACCTATCTATAAGAGAATTCGCCAACGATTACATCATCGGCAAAACTCCCTGGGCGCGATTCTTAGTCACAGGGGAAGCGGGACAATTAGTAGGCGCGATCGCCGCTGATGACATCAAAAATATTCCCACATCTCACTGGCCAGAAGTTCAAGTCAAAGAACTCATACAACCGATCAATTTTTCTACAGCAGTTCAACCGGATCAATCCTTACTGGAAGTCGCCACTCTGCTAGAACAATTGAAAGTACAAGAACTGCCTGTAATTCGCGACAACGGCGTACTCGTAGGACTAATCGAAAAATCGGGAATCATCCGTTTACTTCAAACGCGATCGGAAGCCAAGCCTGCTTAATATTTAGGGGCTAGGGGCTAGGGGCTAGGGGCTAGGGAAGAAGGGAATAGAATTAAGGGTTTCAGCTATTCTGAATGTCCTAATCACCTTGCAATCACCTTGGCGGTTCCTATATCTCGGTAGTTAGTAAGTTCTGGACATAATATTCTGTCTCATTGTGAGCAAACAGAAGCAATCTCAAGGTCTTGAGATTGCTTCTGTTTTCTTCGTTTTTTACAACTCACGATCGCACACTTATAGGACTTACGCAAAAGATCGTAACGCCGCCATCCTCCCCCTCTCCCC
>NZ_KB235903.1:1143310-1229643 GCF_000332155.1 Kamptonema formosum PCC 6407
TAGCCCCTAGCCCCTAGCCCCTAGCCCCTAGCTCCTAATTGGTTGCAAAGGCTTACAATAAAAACAGTCCTGTGCTACCTTGCAACCAGCAAGATGCAAGCACACTCACCCTGCAAACACATCAAACGTGCCGTACCCCCCCCAGAACAGCCAAGAGCTGGATCTGAAGACATTATTTCCCTTTGAACTAGACGATTTCCAGCAAGAGGCGATCGCAGCCCTTCAAGCTGGCAAATCCGTCGTCGTCTGCGCCCCCACAGGCTCCGGCAAAACCCTCATTGGCGAATATGCCATCTACCGCGCCCTCAATCGCGGCAAGCGCGTCTTTTACACCACTCCCCTCAAAGCCCTCTCGAACCAAAAGCTGCGCGACTTCCGCCACCAATTCGGTCAAGACATGGTAGGGCTACTCACAGGTGATATGTCTTTCAACCGGGAAGCACCCATCCTGGTGATGACAACAGAAATTTTCCGTAATATGCTCTACGGAACCCCTATCGGTGAAGTCGGCACATCTCTCACGGGGGTGGAAGCCGTAGTCTTAGATGAATGTCACTACATGAACGACAGACAGCGGGGTACAGTCTGGGAAGAATCGATCATCTACTGTCCCGCTGAAGTTCAACTCGTCGCCCTCTCCGCCACAGTCGCCAATAGCGACCAACTTACAGACTGGATTGGCAGAGTACACGGCCCTACAGAGTTAATTTACTCCGACTTCCGCCCAGTCCCCCTGCAATTTCACTTTGCCAATCAAAAAGGCCTCTTTCCCCTCCTGGAAGCAGGCACAAAAAAAGTCAACGCCCGCCTCGTACCCAAAAAAAAGCAGCAAAAAGAAACCAGAGGCAATATCCCCGTCCCTAATTTGCCAGACATTCTTTCTGGCTTGCAGCAAAGGGATATGCTGCCAGCAATTTACTTTATCTTCAGTCGCAAAGGATGCGATCGCGCCGTTGGCGAAATGGGCAATTTGTCCCTAGTAACGGAGAAAGAATCGGCCTCACTCCGCCGGATTGTGGACGACTTTTTAGAACGCAATCCAGAAGCCCGTCGCGCCGGACAAGTAGAACCCCTCTACCAAGGCGTAGCAGCCCACCACGCAGGCATTTTGCCCGCTTGGAAAGGATTAGTTGAAGAACTTTTCGGCATGGGTTTAATTAAAGTCGTATTTGCCACCGAAACCCTCGCCGCCGGGATCAATATGCCCGCCCGTACCACAGTAATTTCCACCCTTTCCAAACGCACAGACAGGGGACACCGCCTGTTAAATGCTTCCGAATTCCTACAAATGGCGGGTAGAGCTGGCAGACGGGGGATGGATGAGGTGGGATACGTTGTTACCGTGCAAACACCCTTTGAAGGGGCAAAAGAAGCCGCTTACTTAGCGACAGCGGGAGCTGATGCCCTTTCCAGCCAGTTTACCCCTAGCTATGGCATGGTATTGAACTTGCTGCAAACTCACACTCTGGAAGAAGCTAAAGAGCTTGTAGAACGCAGTTTTGGGCAGTATATATCAACTCTGCACTTGCAGCCCCAACAAGCAGAAATTGACATCCTCAAGAGGGAATTAGGGGCGATCGAGGCACAGTTAGACTCCAGCGGCAAAAACATCGCCTCTCTAGAGAAATTACTCGCCAATTATGAAAAATTGCAAGGGCGAGTTAAAGAAGAAAAGCGGATCTTAAAAACTTTAGAGCAACAGGCAGAAGAAATACGGCTTAAAGATATGGCCGTTGCCGTTGCTTTTGCTGTAATTGGCACAGTGCTTAGTCTCAAAGGTAAGCACGTCCCGACAGCTAAACGACCCCAAGCACCAGCTTTACCAGCGGTATTAGTTGCCAAAATACCGGGGCCTGGTCAAGCTCCTTACTTGGTATGTTTGGGTAGAGATAATCGCTGGTATGTTGTGGCAATTAGCGACGTGGCGGGCTTGTATGCCGAAATTCCGCGCTTGAGTGTGGTGGATAGTTTGGGCGTTCCCCCTGAAATGGCGATGAGATTGGGCCAGTGTCGGCTGGGGAATGAAGATACAGCCGCGATCGCACGTTTAATTCCAGAAATGCCCACGCCCACACCGCCCCCAGAAGCGATCGCACAGCAGCAGCGCATAGCCGCACTAGAACAACAGCTAGAAAATCACCCCCTCCACGAATGGGGAAACCCCGCTAGCTTGCTTAAACGACAACGCAGACGCGGATCGCTGGTCAAAGAAATTAGCGATCGCCAACAGCAGCTAGAAAAAAAACGTGCTCGCTACTGGGAAGAATTTCTCAATTTAATCGCCATCTTACAAAGCTTTGGCTGCTTAGATGGCTTAATGCCAACAATGTTAGGCAAAGCTTGCGCTGCCATTCGCGGTGATAATGAATTGTGGCTAGGTTTGTCCCTAATGTCGGGCGAATTTAACGAACTTGACCCCCATCACTTAGCTGCTGCTTGTGCCGGCTTAGTCACCGAAGTTTCTCGGCCAGACAGTTGGACTCGCTACACTTTGTCCCCCGAAGTTTTAGAAGCTTTAGACAATTTACAGCGAGGTCTGCGGCGGCGAGTATTCCAAGTACAGCATCGCCACGACGTAGCAATCCCTATCTGGTTAGAGCGTGAAATCATCACTTTGGTAGAACAATGGGCTCTTGGCGTAGAATGGCTTGACATTGTGGCCAACACGAGTTTAGATGAAGGCGATGTGGTGCGGATTTTGCGCCGGACTTTAGATTTCTTATCTCAAGTTCCTCACGTACCTTATATATCTGAGTCTTTGCGAAGCAATGCCTATCGCGCTATGCAGTTAATTGACCGCTTTCCTGTTAATGAAGGGGTTGATTGAATAATAGTTAGTGGTTAGTTGTTAGTTGTCGGTTGTTAGTTGTTGGTTGTTTGTTGTTGGTTGTTTGTTGTTGGTTGTTTGTTGTTAATATTTGACAATTACAAGACTTACGCAAAATCATCCGTAACGCCGCCTTCTAGGCGGTAACATCACCGCCTAGAAGGCGGCGTTACGTAAAATGTGCAGAAGTCTTAATATTAAGTGAGTTCGATGGAGTGCGATATTGTTAGTTAATTTATTTTTTCCAACTAACAGTTAACAACTAACAACTAACAGTTAACAATTAACAGTTAACAATTAGTCCAAGTGGTGTGTTGATGAGTTTTGATACCAATGCAGCTTAAGAAGTTTCACATAATGCCTGATAATCGCCTTCAGGCTAGAAAAACGCGACTGCTCGTACCTGCGCTATTAGGAACTTTAGCTAGTAGCTTAATTAATTTACTTGTATTATTTCCCTCTCCAGGGTTAGCAGAATCAGTCTTGGGTGTAGTTCGCAGCTCAGACAATTCTGCTGATTGGATTAAGATTACAACACGGCTTTGGGAAAGCGGAATTAGCCGTTATAAACCAATTAATCTCGAAGATATCAAAAGTGCAGCGGATTTAGCCGGCGTTTCTGTACTATTTTTGCCCAACATTGAAACCCTTAGTGCAGTCCAAGTTAAAGCAATTGAAGAGTGGATGAAACAGGGAGGGCGATTAATTGCTACAGGCCCAGTGGGGCGAAGTTCTCCAGCTTTAGTCAGACAATCACTGCGATCGCTCTTAGGCGCTTATTGGGCTTTTCCCTTAACTCAAGCCACAACACCTGAACCCCGGTTACGGTGTCGAGATATTGCTTGTAAAACTTCTACTAATTGGGTTCCACCTGAGCAAGCCAACGCCACAGTCAAAGGTGGCGTATTAATTCCCGCTGATATGAACAGTCAAACCGCTGCGATCTGGAAACAGAGCGACGGTTCCTCAGCAGTAGTTGCTAGCGATCGCGCTACCTATTTAGGTTGGCGCTGGGGTACAGACGGATCGCCAGAGTTAGATCGAGTTTGGATGCAAGCATCCTTAACCAGATGGGGCGGCGCTGTTGGTCCCGTAACCGATGTAGCAAGATCGGGACAGGGAAGCGGGGGAGCGGGGGAGCAGAGGAGCGGGGGAGCGGGGGGGCAGGGGAGCGGGGGAGCAGAGGAGCAGGGGAGAATTTCTCGCTCTACACCAGTTAATCCCTCTCCGCCATCTACCCTATTTCCCCCATCTCCCCCATCCCCCCCATCCCCATCTGGGCCTGTTCCAGAGAATTTCACAGATCCCTCAGAACAGTCAGCACCCCCTGGTTTAGATGTAGAAGCGAGTGCTAATAAGCCCATCAGCACCATCGAAGCGTACTTGATGCGCCAAGAACTCACAAATCTTTTGGGTAGGTTTGAAAGCTCTCTGATCGCGGCTAATTCTGCGAATGTAGCTATCAACCTCAACGCTGCAAACTTTGCACCCCAATTGGTAGCGGCGACTAACAATATGGGTGGTGGGGTTGCTACTAGGCCTCCAGTTATAGAAGGGGCCGCTGCGGGTGCGATCGCACAGGCGAAGCAAGTGCTACAAGAGTTTGATCGCCTGATCGCAGCCCAAAACTACACCGCCGCTAGGCAACAATGGTTACAAGCGCGTCAACAACTCTGGCGAAACTACCCCACAGAAGGACAACGAGCCGGCGCAGAAATTCGTGCCGTTTGGCTAGATCGAGGCAGTATTGTCAAAGCTGGTTCTGAGCAAGGATTAGCCGCAATTTTTGACCGTCTCGCCCAAGCCGGCATCAATACAGTTTTCTTTGAAACATTAAATGCTGGATATCCTATTTATCCCTCTCAAGTTGCACCGCAACAAAATCCCCTAATAGTTGGGTGGAACCCACTGGAATCTGCTGTGAAATTAGCCCACGAGCGGGGTATAGAGTTGCACGCTTGGATCTGGGCTTTTGCTACTGGAAATAAGCGGCATAATGCCTTGCTGGGACTCCCTGGGGATTATCCCGGGCCGGTACTTTCGGCTCATCCAGATTGGGCAAATATAGATAATCAAGGTCGCCGCCAGCACGTCAATGATGGCAAATTTTACCTCGATCCTGCCAATAAAGAAGCCCGCAGTTATTTACTACAAATAATTGGGGAAATTTCCAGTAAATACAAAGTTGACGGCTTACAACTGGATTACATTCGCTATCCTTTTCAAGACCCAAATTTGGGTTTTAGTTTTGGTTATGGGAAAGCCGCCCGCGAACAATTCCAGCAAATCGCAGGTGTAGATCCGGTTAAACTTTCTCCCGATAGTGGCGATTTATGGCGTAAGTGGACTGAGTTTAAAACCGAACAAATTAATAGTTTTGTCGCTGAAGTTTCCCAGTTTTTGCGACAGAATCATCCTGGCACAATTTTGTCAGCAGCAGTCTTTCCTCACCCAGAAAGTCAGCGGATTTATAAGATTCAACAAAACTGGGAAGTTTGGGCGCGTCGGGGTGATGTGGATTTAGTTGTGCCGATGACTTATGCTTTGGATACTAATAGACTCCAACGGATTGCACAACCCCTAGCGAGGGAACAGAATTTAGGCCCGACTTTAATTGCTCCAGCAGTGAAGTTATTGCAGTTACCTGAAATTGTGGCAATTGACCAAATTCAAGCTTTGCGAGATTTGCCAACGGGGGGTTATTCAATTTTTGCTGTTGAGACGATTACTAATAATTTGCAAAGTTTTTTTAGTCGCACTCAAGGTCAAACTCCTGTGCGTTCTCAGTCTGCAAATGGGCCTATTCCTTATCGTCAACCTTTTGAGGCTGCTGCTGTTCGCTATACTGCCTTAAAGCAGGAATGGAGTTTGCTTTTAGCTACTAATCAACTGCGAATTTCTGATTCTGAGCTTAAGGGTTTACGCTCTCAATCTGATGAGTTAGCGCAGGCTTTGAGTGCTTTGGCTGCTAATCCTTCTGGGGATAAGTTAGCGAATGCTAGGAGGTTGTTAGGAGCTTTTGAATCTCAGTTTAAAAATTCAATGCGGCTTCATGCTATGGAGAATAGTTATCAGGTTCAAACTTGGCAGAATCGTTTGGCAAGTTTGGAGATGCTATTACGTTATGGGGAGAGAGTGGAGTTGAACCGGAGATGAATAAAGATATGAGCATCAGTCCTATTAACAGTTAACAATTAACAATTAACAGTTAACAGTTAACAGTTAACAGTTAACAAAAATTCTGATGCAATCAGATTTGATAGAATTTCCGTCAGAGGTTGAGGTTTTGTAATGAAATAGCCTTGTGCGTAATCAACTCCAATCTCTTTAATTCTTTGTAAGATGGTCTCGTTACTAACAAACTCGGCAATTGTTTTAATACCCATAATATGTCCGATGCGATTGATTGCTTCTACCATTGCGTCAGCAATAGGATCGTTGGCGATATCTTTAACAAAATATCCATCAATTTTTAAGTAATCAACTGGTAAATTTTTCAGATAGGCAAAGGAACACATACCACTGCCGAAATCATCTAAAGCAAAACAACAGCCTAACTTCTTAAGTTCCTGAATAAATTGTACAGCTTTACTAAGATTAGCAATTGCTACGGTTTCAGTAATTTCAAAACAGATGATTTGCGGTGGAATTCTGTAAAATGTAAATTGATTTTGCAGAAACTCAATGAAAGTATCATCATTAATACTTGCACCAGACAAATTGATAGCATAAAGAGATTTTTGTAGGGGGATTTGTGCCTTACCATTAAATTTAGGATTCCCCATCCTTAAGCCAGAATTAGCTAAACTAGAAAATAACTTACGGATTACCCAACGGTCAATTGCTGGCATTAAATTGTAGCGTTCAGCAGCAGGCATAAAGCTACCCGGAGCTACTATTTCTCCGGCTTCATTCAACATCCGTAGTAAGATTTCATAGTGTACTCCTTCGCTCCAATCTGAGGTCAGAGGTGCAATAGTTTGAGAGTAGAGGCAAAAGCGATTTTCTTCTAAAGCTTGATTAATTCGCCCTACCCATTGAGTTTCGCCAAATTGTCTAGCCATGTCACTATCATCAGCTTTATATAGGTGCAAGCGGTTGCAACCTTTCGATTTGGCTGCATAGCAAGCGGCATCGGCTGCACTTAATACATTCGCAGATCCAACATGGCAGGCAATCTCTCGATCGTTACTCCCAATCGCAACTAAACCGATACTAACGCTAATACTAAATGTTTTTCCATCCCATATAAATCGAAAATTTTGGATTTGCTCTCGCAAATAATCAGCTATTTGGAGGGCACGATTTATTGAACATTTATAAAGCAACAAACCAAACTCATCTCCGCCTAAACGCGCTAGGATATCTGTCTCTCGGACTTTGCTTTTCAATAAGCCTGTTACTTGACGCAGCAATTCGTCACCGGCTGCGTGACCGCAAGTATCGTTAATTATTTTGAATCTATCTAAATCCAAATAACATAAAACGTGCTGTTGATTTAAAGTTTTACTGCTAGTAACGGCTTCTTCTAGCAGCCGTTCAAATTCGTGGCGGTTAATTAATCTAGTGAGACGATCGTGAGTAGCTTGCCATGTTAATTGGCGTGACAAATTCCGCGCTTGCGTGACATTCCGAAAGACTAAAATCGCTCCCATAATTTGACCGGAACTGGCATAAATTGGTGCGGCGGAATGATCGATCGCAAATTCCCGACCATCTTTAGCAATCAAAACCATGTTTGTCGCGGTGGCAACTATCCGGTTTTCTCGGAATACTGCTGTAACGGGATTTTCTACTACCTCGCGAGTGGTTTCATTTACCAGTTGGAATACCTCACTTAGGGGCTGACCTTTGGCTTCTTCAGTTTGCCAACCAGTGAGGATTTCGGCAACGGGGTTGAGAGACTGAACCTCACCCTGTGCATTGGTAGCGATCGCGCCATCCCCAATCGATTGTAATGTTACTTGCGCGAGTTCTTTTTCTTGAAATAAAGCTTGTTCAATTTGTTTGCGATCGCTAATATCGCAAAAAGCGCTCAGAATTGCCGCTTCCCCATCAAACATCAAGGCCTCCAGGGAAGCTGAAACCCAAAATGGTGTCCCATCTGCCTTCTTAGCGCGAACCTCGTAATTTCGCAGGTATCCTTGACACATAAAAGCTTCTAGCAAAGCTTCCCGTTCAGCCAAATCATAGTAAAATTCTGAGGTTTTATGGTGTAAGAGTTCTTCACGATCCAACCCAAAAGTCAGGGCAGTATATTCATTAAGATACAGCGGTACACCGTCGCTAGCACGAGTAATCACTACTGGAATTGGAGTTGCTTCCGACACAGCGCGAAACTTAGCTTCACTTTCCCGTAACGCGGTTTGAGAGAAATCTAGCTGAGTCAACATCTTATTAATTGTCGTAGCTAAACTTGATAATTCATCGGAACCAGGTATTTTTAAGTGTTGCGAGAGATTACCTGAAGAACCGATTGATTTCACGCCTGCACTCAAAGACGCCAATCGCGATAGGATTAACTTTTCCAGTACAGTTATGCCAACCAGACCAAAAATTGCACCGCCGATCAGAAGCGACCAAGTAAAATAACGCAGGCTGGCTTGACCTTGTTTATAAAGATCTCTATGAAGTTCTACTCGCAATAACAATGATTCTTTTCCGTAGATATCTTTAAGTTTTGCATAGCCTGCGATCGCATCAGCACTTAAAGACTGCACAGTAATTGGACAGTTAGCATTGAAAGCAGAGCATTCTGCATAAGTTTTTACGGAATTAAGCCGGGGTAATCTTAATTCATCAAGTTTCAAGATAGAACCCACTTGCTCATCTTTCAGCATACCGTTTTCTGGTCGATAGGTACTAATTGAAAATTCAGTTTGCTGAGCTATGCGCTTGATTTTAGTACGATCTAGATAGCGCCCGACAATTAACGTACCTCTAATGGGGCCTTCATATTTATTAGTCAAAATTGGGCAAGAAGCCATCAGTATAGGCAATTCCTTAGTATCTGTCTCCGCCGTTTCATCCTGCTTGCCCAATCCCTCTGAGAGCATTACAATTCCTGTATGGCAGCTTCTGAAATTATGGTGAGCGAGCAGGGCTGAATCGGCATAGATATAGTTAAGTATCCTCTGAGGAATGGGTTCGGCTTGATACTTTTGTAAATCAAAACCTTTACTAAAAACAATCTGACCATTGCTGTTGAGAAACAGCATGATATTGAGCCGGAGATTGCCAAAGGTCTGATCGTCAAGATTTGCTTTGATGTAGCGCTTGTTAGCATCCTTAATGAAGGAGTACGTTTCATCCCAAGGTGCCCAATCTTGAGCGATGCTATTTAATTGATTTTGCTCATTAGCTAATGCCTCTATCACCCGTTCGACATTCTGACGGACGCGCTCTTTTTCTAGTTTATTGAATCGATTGAGCAAGATAGTGGATGAAGCTGCGTAGAGAACCAAATTTAGACTGACTAGAGTCGCGCCAAAGATTAATAATATTTTGTGTCGCAATGTCATGGAGTTTTTTCCTGATAGACTGCATTGAGCGATTGCAACTCATATCAAACCCTGAAAATTAAATATTAAATATGAGTATAACTGATATTTAATATTTAATTTTCATTTTGAATTGACCATTACTTACTTACTTACCAGTAATTCCCTGATAGCAGGATTAAAGTACAATGGCTGTAGGGAGCAATCCCCTTGTCGTTGTCCCTCGATCGCGACAAGTACAGGAGGACATAACCCTTACAAATTCTTTACAATTCATTTCGGTTTGCTAGATTTCCTGTAAAATGACTTTGCAACCGGATTTGATATTGCCCATAACACCTTATTTACACCCCAAGATTATTGTCGAGACTGCCTTGGTCACACCGTCAAGGTGAAGCGGTAAAAGAACCGCCCACAGGGCAGAGCTACGTAAGTAATTGGTAATTTCTGTCCCAGAGAGTTTGCCAATCTAAGTAATCTCAAGTAAGTGTTCCTACTACTTTAGCCTTAGTCTTGCCTAAGTGTCTCTGGCACTCCCACTGAGGACAGACCTGCGATCGCCCTCAGATTTTGAGAACGAATCAACTCAGTGAAATTTAAACTCCCACGCCCCTCAATCTGGGCGACGGCTTCAATGGCAGAGAGTAAATGCCGAGCAGCATCCGTTTCGCTATAGCCTCGCCGCCCCGCAACCCGAATAGCAGTTTCATCGGCTTCTAATTCTAATTGAGGACTGCGACTCGATTGCCAAATACGAGTCAGGCCTAGCCCCGCTAGACCACCAGCAACCACAACCCCCACCGCATCCCCCTGAACTCCTTGAGCGATCGCACCTAAAATCCCTGCCAGTGCAACGCCTTGATAAAGTTCTGGTTTAAACCACTTCACAGCGCACAACCAGCCCTGAGTCCGCAATATCAACAAATCCCGCTGCGGCTTCGACAACCGCCGCCATAGGTCAAAATTGACGTAAATCAAACGTTCCGGCTTCCAAGGCAGCGGAAAAGGGCTGTCAATCACTGTTGCTTGCTGCGGTTTGCTGATTATTTTAGCCATCATGCGACCAGAGGCGGGCATGATATCTAAGAGGCGGCGAATTTCTGGTTCAGGATTCATAGCTTTTACGTATAACTAGGGGCTAGGGGCTAGGGGCTAGGGGCTAGGGGCTAGGGCTAGGGGAAGAAGGGAATAGAATCTATGATGGCAGGAAATCAGAACGTCCTAACCGCCTTGACGGTTGCTATAATTGCTAATTACGAACAATACATAATTATTGATTAATATAAACCAATCTTTAAAAATATTTAACCTCTTGCTTCCCGACATGGAAACAAAAGGCTTTTCAATAATTAGCTAAACTTACTTCTTGTATAAATCGGGAAACTGTTCCCGCAACTGAGACAACTTCGGCAAATCATGGGCAACCACATAGGGATAATTCGGATTACGAGCCACAAAATCTTGATGGTAATCCTCAGCCGCATAAAAAGCAGTTAAGGGAACTAACTGAGTAACAATCGGATTACTGAAAACTTGCGCCTGATTGAGTTGCTGAATATAAGCAGAAGCGACTTGCTTCTGTTCATCATTTGTAAAAAAGATCGCAGAACGATATTGAGTACCCTCATCCGGCCCTTGGCGATTTAACTCTGTGGGATCGTGAGCGACAGCAAAGTAGATTTTTAGAAGCTGTCCGTAAGATATTTGCGAGGGATCGTAGGTAATTTCCACTGCTTCAGCGTGTTCGCTTTCCCCAGCACTAACTAATTCGTAATTTGCCGTCGCTTCATTGCCACCAGAATAACCAGAAACGACAGCAGAAACCCCTTTCAGATGCTCAAAAACAGCTTCTACTCCCCAGAAGCACCCTCCAGCAAAAACGGCAGTTTGTTTGCCCTTTGCCATCGAAATCGAGATATCAGCAGCCGGGTCTGGTATTCTAGTCTGGGACGCACGACCAGCAAGTGCAGCCGTGAGTAAAATTATCGACAAGCTGCCTACTAGGTAACGAGATAGAGTCAAAATGCGAATTGCCATAGAGTTACAATATTAAATTTGGTGAATCTGTTTGTAATACGTAATAGAACTTATTTTGGATTGCTCCAATGGACATCAGTTTTTTTTCTAGAGGTTTAATCGTTGGCTTCTCAATTGCTGCACCTGTCGGCCCCATTGGAGTGCTTTGTATTCGCCGCACTTTAGCTCAAGGCCTCGCAGTTGGCTTAATCTCAGGTTTGGGAGCAGCTACGGCTGACGGCTTATACGGTTCGATTGCTGGATTTGGATTAACATTTATTTCCGGCTTTTTAGTTAGTCAGCAAGTATGGTTGCGAATTATCGGCGGCATTTTTTTATGCTATTTAGGTATTACAACTTTTCTGGCAAAACCCGCACAGTCCGCAGCCGAAGCCACAGGTAAAGGACTTATTGGTGCTTATGCCTCAACATTTTTTTTAACTGCTACTAATCCCTTGACAATTTTATCTTTTGCTGCCATATTTGCTGGTTTGGGAGTTGCTAGTGCTGGCAGCAATTATCTGGATTCAGGAATATTAGTATTGGGAGTATTTTTAGGTTCTGCTCTTTGGTGGTTACTACTCAGCACTGGGGTTAGTATACTCAGGAAAAAATTTGACGATCGCTCTTTAATCTGGATTAATAGAATTTCAGGATTAATTATTATTGTATTTGGCATTATTGCCCTTTTAGGTTAAGCTGATTAGTAGATTTGTAGGGTGGGCGCTCGCCGACAACTACCTATAGCTATAAGTTACAGGCTTTTTGCGGCGAGCGCCCACCTTACATTTAATTTGCTTACACCCAACCAACAACTAACAACTAACAACTAATACCAAATCCTGGTTAGTTATCCCCTTTATTAATAATAATCCGTCATTGCGAGCAAAGCGAAGCAATCGCAAGGTCTCTGCGATTGCTTCGCTTTGCTCGCAATGACAATAAAGGGGGTAGTAAACCCGGATTTGGTATAACAACCAACAACTACAACTAACAACTAACAACCAACAACCAACAACTAACAACTAACAACTAACAAACTTATTCTTGGGGAGCAGGAGCGGACAAACCTACTTGACGTGAAGGCTTTAAAACCACTGCTTTTTCCCCTTTAGATTTAGCATTTTTCCCCACATGATTAGCCACTACTCCTAAGCAGGGAATGCCAAAACTTTCTAATTGACTGAGAACTTGCTTAACTACAGAATTCTTAGTTTTGAGAACAGCCACAACCATCAAGATCCCCTCTGTCCGCGCCCCGATAAAATTAGCATCTTTAGCATCAATAAGCGGGGGCGTATCATAAATCACTAAATCAAACTTTGTTTGAAATTCCTCCATTAAATGCGCCATAAAACTAGAACTCATTCGTCTAGCAGCACCCGGCAAAGGAATCCCAGCCGTCAACACAAACATATTATCAGCTAGAGGCGATCGCTGAATAATATCATTTGGCTCCAGCTTATTACAAAGTAGATCGCTCAGACCTCTAAAGTTGGGTAAATCCAATAAAGTATGTAGCGTTGGCGAATGCAAATTTGCATCTACTAACAGCACTCGTTGACCAGCAAGAGCCGCAACTTCAGCTAAATGTAAAGCTACAGTAGATTTGCCATCACCAGGTGCAGCCGAAGCAATAGTTAAGGAGCCAATCTGACGGTCTGAGAATAAAAAACAGAGATTAGTGTAGAGAGCATCAAAAGCTTCTAAAAATGGAGATGAACTCCTGCTAGCGAGATCGTTGCTGACTAAAGAAGCATAACCATTCCGATAGTCGCGCGCTAATTTTTCAGAATCTTTATCTAAAGGAATTACCCCTAACATCGGTAATTGAATTGCATCTTTAATATCCTCAGCTACGTAGAAAATATTGCGTCTCTTTTCTATCCACAAAGCAGCTAGCATACCCAATACTAGAGCACCCACTACCGCCATCGCAAATTTGTTTTTAGCTTTACTGGGAGCCGGCTCTAAATTTCCAGCGGGATCGAGAGGTATCCGAGGCTTAGAAATCAGTTCCCAAGGCACTTGGTTTTGAGCTGCTTGCACTCGCAACGTTTCTCGCTGAGTCAAAAGTTGGTCGCGGGTTTTAGTCGCAATTTCCAACTGTTGCGACAATTCATTATACTGACGAGCCACCGCCGGAAATAGTTTGGCTTGTCGGTTTAAATCGTCTCTGGCCTGTGATATTGCCTGATTGCGAACTTCTAAAACCTGAATTTGATTAGCGGTATCAACTAATTGTTTAATCAGTCCTACGCGAATCGAATTTTGAAATCTCATTACTTTAGAATTGTTGGCATCAACTCCTAAGTTCTGTCCGATAATTCGCTGGGTTTGCTGATTGAGTAAATCTAACAAGTTGGCTCGCTTGCGTTCTAGAGCTTCTAGCAGGGGATTAGCAGATTTAAACCGCGCCGATTCTAAAGCAATTTGACTTTCTACTTCCTTCACCTTTACCAGTAATTCTTTATACTGAGGTTCTTCGCTCAAGGCGGAAGCAGCAATAGCTTCATTGGGGGTAAAATCTAATTGTTTCTGCAAGTTAGCATAAAGCGATCTCTGTTCTTCCAATAGCCTTTGAGTTTCTAATTCCTGAGTTTCAATGGTGCGAACTTGGGTGAGTAATTCTTCTCCTTGCACTTTCGGATCGCTGATTCTTTGCTGCTGCTGCAATTGCTGTAACCTTGATTTAAGGTCATTTACACGCTGCTGCAAGCCGGGAAGTTGATCTTCAATAAATTTAACACCTTCTCCAATACGGCTTTTCCGTTCTTCAAGGCTGTATTTTAAATATTTCTTAGCCATTTCGTCTAAAATAAACTGTACCATCTCTGGGTCTTGTCCCAGATACCGAACTTCAATAATCTTAGTTTGGTCAAGCAGATTACTGCCGACGCGGATTACCAGTAATCCTCTTTGGAACTCTTCGTAGGTAAACTTAGGATATTTAGTTTTAATCCGATCTACGATCGCATTAAGCATTTGAGGACTCTGTAGAATCTCAAGCTGAGTGGGGTAATCCAAGCTAAAAATATCTCGACTTGGCACTGCCGAGTCGCTGCGAGCGAGGGTGGAAGGTTCAGCAATTCTAGCTTCATTAGTCACAGGTTCTACTAAAAGCCGAAAATCTCCTTGATAGGTTTTTTTAGAAGTTTTGATATAAAATCCTGCCCCAACTGCGACTAAAGTTGTAATCGCAAGAATTAGCCATGCTTTTCGCCGGAATGTCCGCAAAAATGGGGCAAAATTTAATCCTTTTTGAGGCTGGGGACTAGACTCATCTGTATCGACGACAGGTAATTCTTGAAATTGTCGGCCTCGTTTACCAATTGATACAATTTTATCTCCCTGTTCTGTCTCCATGTTCACCTCTGATGGTTATTTGTCCTGTCACTCAATTACGCCTTTAAATGCCTATATCAATCAAAAGTTTACTAGGTGTCACCTCTAAAAAATTTACTTTACATCTAGCTCAACTATGAAATCTATGTGGTATGTGGGATACCCGCTAGTGAGATGCAAGTTAGATGGGTACAGCTTACGATCTAGGATCGTTTTTAAGACTTCCGATCGATTTAAAATCACCAAACGTAGTATTTTCTAATTGCCTCCCAACTCTAACCCCTTTTGCTTCAAATTTTTTTAGCATTGTGCAGGATATTGGTAGAGCATATACTATGCTAACATAACTGCACAGTGCCGCTTAAGCTCAGCATTGCAGCAAATTTCTCCTGGCAATAGGCATGACAATTGCTTATTTAGTTAATCAATACCCGAAGGTTAGTCATAGTTTCATCCGTAGAGAGATTGTCGCAGTCGAAACTTGTGCTAGTAGAGTTGCACGTTTTTCCATCCGTTCTTGCGACGCTGAACTTGTAGATGGAGCAGATAAAGTAGAGGAAGATTTGACTCGAACCGTCCTCGAAATTGGAATGCTAGGCTTACTCTGGAGCCTGTTATGGACTGCTGCAACTAAGCCGCTACGATTTTTCAGGGCGTTAGTGTTGATGTTCCGGGTTGGCTGGCATTCAGAAAGGGGCATTTTGCGCCATTTTGCTTACTTAGCGGAGGCCTGCGTGCTCCTGGGTTGGCTTTCAGATGTGGGTGCGACACACCTTCACACTCACTTTGGGACAAATTCTACAACTGTAGCGATGCTGTGTCGCGTTTTAGGCGGCCCTCCCTACAGTTTTACTGTTCACGGCCCTGAAGAATTTGATAAGGCTACGGTTTTAGCCTTAGATGAAAAAATTAAGAGTGCGGCTTTTGTGGTGGCGGTGAGTTCTTTCGGCAAAAGTCAGTTATGCCGATGGTGCGATCGCGCTCAGTGGTCTAAAATTCATATCATTCACTGCGGAGTAGATGCTGAGTTTTTGACTCAACCGCTGGTTCCCATACCGCAGGAACCTCGCTTAGTTTGTGTTGGTAGGCTTAGCGAACAGAAAGGCCACTTGCTATTAGTAGAAGCTGCCCATGAGTTAGCAGTTTCCGGCTTGAAATTTAAGTTGATATTAGTAGGTGATGGCGCACTCAGAGAGGAGATCGCATCTTTGATTGCCAAGTTCAATCTGCAAGAATATATAGAAATTACTGGCTGGGCGACAGGTGCGGAAGTTAAGGAACAAATTCTGGCGGCGCGAGCTCTGGTATTACCGAGTTTTGCTGAAGGTTTGCCAGTAGTGCTGATGGAAGCCTTAGCTTTGGGTCGTCCTGCGATCGCTACCTATGTCGCGGGTATCCCAGAGTTAGTTGAACCTGGTGTCTGCGGCTGGTTAGTTCCCGCCGGTTCAGTTAGTACACTAGCAGAAGCAATGCGGGCTGCTTTAGAATCGCCACCAGAATTACTAGAAAAAATGGGTAAAGTAGGACGCGATCGCATTGCTCAAAATCACGATGTTACTGTGGAGGCGAAGAAATTAGTAGCGTTAATGGCTAATGGCTAATGGCTAATGGCTAATGGCTAATGGCTAATGGCTAATGGCTAATTGGTAATTGGTAATTCAGGACTTACGCATTCTGCTATAATTTTCTGTCATTGCATTGGCGTAGCCTGCGCGTAGCGCTTGACTAGGCGCAAGCAATCTCAAGCCCTAGATTACGTCAAGACTACGTAAATCCTATTAATTGCTAATTCTTCCCCCGCTCCCCCATCTTCCCCATCTCCCCCATCTTCCCTCTTCCCCTAGCCCCTAGCCCCTAGCCCCTAGCCCCTTCTTCCCTCTTCCTTCATCATGTCATCTTTAAAAAAACTTGCTCTTCGGGGTGCAGCTTGGACAATTGCTGGGTATGGAATGAGCCAGATTTTGCGGTTTGGTAGCAATATCATTCTAGCTCGTCTGCTCTACCCAGAACTATTCGGTCTGATGGCGTTGGTAAATATTTTTATCATCGGTCTTCACCTATTTTCGGATATTGGCATCGGGCCAAGCATCATCCAGAATAGGCGCGGAAACGAACCAGATTTTCTCAATACGGCCTGGACTTTGCAGATCGTTCGGGGGTGTACCCTGTGGTTTTGTTGCTTGTTATTGGCAAAGCCGATTTCCCTGCTATATGGAGAACCACAGCTTTTTTGGCTGCTACCTGTGGTGGGTTTAAGTACGGTTATTTCTGGGTTTAACTCCACTTCTTTGTATACTCTCAATCGCCAGATGGCGATCGCAAAGTTGGCAATTTTTGAGCTAGGAGGTCAGGCGGTTTCAATTGCGGCGATGATTACTTGGGCGTGGTTTGATAAAAGTATTTGGGCTTTGGTAGTTGGGACGCTGGTGGGTAGTTTAATTCAATTAATTTGGAGTCATTGGTTGAATTTGGCAACACCTAACCGCTGGGTATGGGATCGAGAGGCGGCTAGTGCAATCTTTTCTTTTGGCAAGTGGATTTTTGTTTCGACGGCGGTAACATTTCTGGCCGAACAAAGCGATCGCCTCATGTTAGGAAAAATGATTTCCTTTGAGTTGTTAGGCGTTTACGGCATTGCTTTTATCATTGCGGATATACCGCGTCAGGTGGTTTTAGCTGTCAGTAGTAAAGTGCTTTTCCCAGCTTTTTCACAGCTTGCTGAGCTCCCGCGTCCAACTTTTCGGGCTAAAATTCTCAAAAACCGTCAGCCGATTTTGCTGGCAGTGGCGTTAGGCGTAGCGCTATTAGTTAGCTTTGGGGATTTTGTGATTCTTGCCCTCTATGATAGTAGGTACTCGAATGCTGCCTGGATGTTACCGGTGTTAGCTTTGGGGATATGGCCTCGAATTTTGACACAGACAATTGACCAGGTGTTGTTTGCGATCGGCAAGAGTTACTATCCTGCTTATGGCTGTGTTTTAAAGTTTATTTTTATGGTGGTGGGACTACCGACGGGGTTTTATTTTGGGGGTATGCTGGGGGCGATCGCAGTAGTTGCACTCAATGATTTGCCATTTTACGCGGCTATAGTTTATGGTTTGGAACGCGAGGAGTTAAGCGCTGCGAGGCAAGATATTCAGACTACAGGGTTATTTCTGGCTTTGCTAGTAGTTGCGATCGGCATTCGCTTGGCTTTGGGACTTGGACTTCCTGGGGCGACAGTGTTTCCCTAAAAGAAGGAAGAAGGAAGAAGGAAGAAGGAAGAAGGAAGAAAAATTTAGTTATCTAGGAGAGAAGGAAGAAGGAAGAAGGAAGAAAAATTTAGTTATCTAGGAGAGAAGGAAGAATGTTTATACAGTCAGCTTTTTAGCCATCCCGATCTTATGTTTAATTAGGTGGATTTACTTATCAATCAATATGCAGACTAATTCAACTCGGATGGATGCGGTACAGTCGCCAATCATTCCAGTCATAGGAGAACTAATTCGCCAATCTCCGGGAACGACATCATTAGGGCAAGGTGTTGTTTATTACGGCCCGCCAAAAAGTGCTTTCGATCGCATTCCTGAATTTCTAGCCGATCCCGAAAATCACAAATACAAAGCCATCCAAGGAATTCCACCTTTACTAGAAGCAATAGAGACGAAACTTAAAGCAGATAACGGCATAGAAATTAACAGTAAAAACTGCATTGTTGTTACCGCTGGTAGCAACATGGGGTTTATGAATGCCATTCTCGCCATTACTTCCCCTGGGGATGAAATTATTATTCAATCGCCTTATTATTTTAACCATGAAATGGCGGTTATGATGGCAGATTGCCATCCCATAGTAGTAGCAACAGATGAAAATTATCAACTGCAAGTTAGTGCGATCGCGCAAGCAATTACGAATAAAACTCGCGCCATTGTCACAATTTCACCCAACAATCCAACTGGGGCTGTTTATCCTCTAGAAGCATTACGCGAAGTTAATGAAATTTGCCGCCAACAGGGAATTTATCACATCAACGATGAAGCTTATGAATATTTTACCTACGGCGGTGTAAAACACTTTTCTCCCGCAGCTTTTCCCGCTAGCAGCGAACACACAATTTCACTTTTTACCCTTTCCAAAGCTTACGGTTTTGCGAGTTGGCGCATCGGGTATATGGTAATTCCAGAACATTTACTTGTTTCAGTCAAAAAAATCCAAGATACAATTGTAATTTGTCCCCCTGTTATTTCCCAATATGCTGCACTAGGAGCATTGCAAGCTGGAAGAAATTACTGGGAAAATCAGATAGGCGCGATCGCGTCAGTGCGAGAAATTGTGCTTAATGAACTCAACCACCTGCAAGATTTCTGTACCATTCCTCCGGCAAATGGAGCCTTCTATTTCCTACTGAAAGTCCATACTCAACAGAGTGCGATAGAGTTAGTAGAGCGTCTAATTCGCGAGCATAAAGTTGCAGTCCTTCCAGGTACAGCTTTTGGGATGAATGATGGGTGCTACCTGCGCGTCGCCTACGGTTTAGAAAAAGAAATAGCCACCGCAGGTATTAAGCGATTGGTACGTGGCTTGAAAGCAATTTTATAGCAGGACGGGAAAATTTATAATTCTGTCGTCATTGCGAGCTCCGCGAAGCAATTGCCTAGTCTCTGCGATTGCTTCGCGGAGCTCGCAATGACAAGTATTTATCCCTCTTTTGTCACTTTCGGCAGAAAATAATCTGGGATGGTTATAGCATAAGACTTTTACCAAAAATCTTGATTTTAGCCATTCTGTTAGAAAATAAATGCTCAAATCCTTGCTATATCTACAGTTGACAATTTGGCTCTGATTTTTACTTTCCCAGAGTGACAAAAGAGGGATTAATATAAATCCTGCGCTACTTCAATTAGTCCGCGTAGGCGGACTTTGTTTGTGTAGCCGCGATTTCAATCGCCGGGTTGATTAAAAATTTCGCCTTTCTTCACCCGATCTAAAGCGTCAAAAAATGCCTTTACTCCCGCCGCTGGCCCATCAGCATGATCCATAATTCCGGTTCCAGAATTAAGAATTACATCCTGACCATAATCGGCGATAATGTTAGGAATTATTCCCGGATGAATGCCAGCAGAAGGAACGGGAAACACATCGCGATCGCGCAAAATATCCCGAATTTTTCCTTCCTGTGCAGCATCAAAAGGCAAATTCCCGTAATGGGCGGGATATAGCACCGCATCCGCCCCCCCGTGTGCCATCAGAGTCCCCAACACCACAGAATAAGCCATTCCGCAGTCAGGGGAAATGCACAAAGCCCCCGCCAAAGCTGGATGCGCGAAAATTGGCACATTAATTTCGGGGTCAGATGCGATCGCCTCCAACACGGCAAAACCGTAAGCAAGCACATTTAATAACAAGGCATTCGCCCCCTCTTTTACCAGCATTCGGGCGCGTTCGACTATTTTCGTGGCATTTCCCGTCACATTCACCGCATAAAGCACCGTGCGTCCGGTTTCCTGCTTTACTCTTGCAATTACTTCACGACAGGCCCGCAGACGTTCCAAAGTGGGGGCGCTTGCCAAATCTCCTAGAATTTCGTCATCTTTAATGATATCTAAGCCTGCGAACGCCACTTCTGATAAAATTTCTGCATGATCGCTGGCAGTCAAACCCAGTGCGGGTTTGAAAATTGCCATCACTAGCGGCCGGTCGAAAACTCCCAGGCGATCGCGAATACCAGCGATCCCCAATTTTGGCCGCATCCCGTAACTTGCCGGCAACCTCACCGCTACTACTTTTGCTGTTCCCGCCATCGAGTATTTACCGAAAATCATCGTCAGCAAACTAGGGATGTCATTTTCAACATTAGTTTCGGGAAAGCTTACAGTAGCAATGCTTTCACCAGTTGATTCAGTGCGAATGTTGATGACTTCCGCTAAGTGCGATCGCAGCGCCGACTCCCTACTAGCAAAACGCTCATTCCAAGTACCAGCAGTTTGTCCTACAGCAATTATTTTAGCTTGCTTTACTGCATCAACACCCGCAGGAAAACGATAGTCAACTTCTATTGTCATAATCTTAGTTCAAAGGACATCAAACTCAATTCCTAATTAAAAAACTATCAGAATCCGGCATCCACTACTTGCTAATCTGCCAATGTCTGGAGGAATATGTCATTGATTAGAAAATACTTAAGTAGGAGTGATACAAAATTAACAGTTATATACTTACGTATTACTTAGGTATCATCACCCAGAGGGCAGCATTACAAACTACTGGACAAGAAGCCGATTTCTGAGGTATCTTATCAAACATATTATCCATCTTTTCGGCTTTACATCCAAAAGTTTGAAGTAGGGGCGAAGCATTCGGGCAGATAATTGATGGCTAGTAACGAAATATTTTTCCCCCAAAGACTTCACTCGTAAAATTGGGGAACATCAAGGCTGCGATCGCGATCGTAATCTCAAGTCAATCAGGATTTAAACCATGAAAGCTGATAGAGTTACTTTACTGAGGTTATTGGTAACATTTAGCCTTCTAAGTGCATTTACTTACCCCACCAAAGCTCAAACTCAAGTTATTACACCCGCACCCGATGGTACGGGTACTGTTGTCACCCCCCAAGGCAACCGCTTCGACATCCAAGGGGGTTCCCTCAGCGGCGACAAAGCTAATCTCTTCCATAGTTTTACTCAATTTGGACTCTCAGAGGGTCAAATTGCCAACTTTTTAACTAATCCTAATATTCGCAATATTTTAGGCAGAGTTACAGGCGGCGACGCTTCCATTATTAACGGCTTAATTCAAGTAACTGGCGGCAATTCTAATCTGTTCTTAATGAATCCCGCTGGGATTGTCTTTGGGCCAAATGCTAGTCTTAATATCCCCGCATCTTTCACCGCTACCACCGCTACAGGTATCGGATTTGGGAATAATAACTGGTTTGGGGCGATTGGTAATAATAATTGGCAAACTTTGGTGGGAGTTCCTAATAGTTTCGCCTTCACTAATTCACAACCTGGCTCGATTGTCAATACCGGAAATTTGGCAGTGACACCCGGTCAAAATTTAACATTAATTGGTGGCACTGTCGTTAATACAGGTACATTACAAGCCCCCATTGGTAATATTACGATCGCTGCTGTCCCTGGTGAAAATATAGTTAGAGTTAGTCAAGCAGGGCATTTATTGAGTTTAGATATTCAGCCAGTGGCTAATGCGGGAATACTTCCCCAGAGTTGGACGCAGCCAGTTTTATCTTTACCCCAATTATTGACAGGACAAGGTAAGATAAACGCCACAAATTTAACCGTTAATGAATTTGGTCAAATTGTCTTAACTGGGGAAACTTTTGCAGCAGTAACAGGAGATGCAATTGCTTCTGGGAATATTAATGTAGCCGGCGAAACTGGCGGAACAGTAAATATATTAGGACAGCGAGTAGGAATTTTTGGCGCAAATATTAATGCTGCGGGTAATAATGGCGGCGGTACTGTTTTAATTGGCGGCGACTATCGCGGTTTAGGCACTGTACCCAATGCTTTGAGAACATATATAAGCAACAATTCTATTATTAATGCCGATGCTTTATTCAATGGTAATGGCGGACGAGTAATAGTTTGGGCTGATGAAACTACTCGCTTTTTTGGTAATATTTCTGCACGCGGTGGTATTAATTATGGTAACGGCGGTTTTGCAGAAGTTAGTGGTAAGAATTATTTAGATTATCAAGGTTTTGCGGACTTGCGATCGCCCTTTGGCACTGTAGGAACGCTGCTGCTAGATCCCACAGACATTACTATTAGCGCAGGTGCGGATGCAGGCGGTACATTAGGAGGTACATTTGCACCCTCTGCCGCTGCATCTAATATCAACAACGGTACGCTGCAAACACAACTGGGTTCAAGCAACGTCACGATCTCCACTGCATCTATCTTTGGTAATCCAGGCGATATTACAGTAAGTGCTCCCATCTCTTGGAACAGCGCTAATTCCCTGACACTGCAAGCGGATAATGACATTACTATAAATCAGCCGATAGCCAATTCAGGGATAGGCGCGATCGCGCTGAATGCCAACAACAACATTACTATTTCTCAAAACCTCACGACAATTGGAGGTGATATCAATCTTCGCGCTGATTACGACAATAGCTCAATCGGCACCATCGCCATCGGCAGTTTCGCGATTAATACCGGAGGCGGAAATTTCACTGCCGTTACAACCAACGGCATCTCTGTCAACGCCAATATCAACACGAGTGGAGGCAACGTCATCCTCAACGCTGCTGCTGGCAGCACTGTCATTGCCAATCTCATTTTTACGAATGCACTGATTAATACTGGAGGCGGCAATTTTATCGGCAACGGTTCCGCGTTTGCCAATTCTGGGATTGGAATTAATAATAGTACAATTAACGCCGCCGGTGGCAATATTCAACTCACTGGTAACGGAGGATTTAACGATCCCACCAGCAGTATTTTGATTGCTAATAATAGCCTAGTGCAAACGACAGGTACAGGTAATATTACTCTTGATGGCAAAAGCATAACCGGAGGCGCTTTAGGGCCAACGTTTTCTTTATATCGTGGAATAGTGGTTGATACCAACTCCAGAGTAAGCGTACAGAATGGAAATATTTCCCTAATTGGAGTAGGAGGTAATGCGGCTAACAATAACAACAACGGCATCACAATTCAAGGCGGCGGCATAATCGAAGCTATCGGGACTGGAAATATTACCCTAAACGGCACCGGTGGGGATGGAACAAATAATAATTACGGGATCTACATTAATGGTTTTGGTTCCAGAGTGACTGTAGCGAGTGGAACTGCCAATTTAACGGGGACAAGCAACGGTACTGGAAATAGTAATCGCGGCATTTACGTGGAAGGCAACAGCAGTATCGAATCCACCGGTACGGGCAATATTACTTTTAATGGTACGGGCGGAAACGGGACATTTACTAATCCAGGGATAGAGATTGACTCCAGTATTGTGCAATCCGCAGGGGGAAATGTTAGCTTGACGGGTGATGGTGCTGGGAGTGGAACCAACAATACGGGCATTGTCATCACTAATACCAGTACCGTGCAATCAACCCCAGGGAACGGGAATGTTACTCTGAACGGGACGGGGGCGACTGGAACGAGCAATAATCCAGGGATATCTATTGATGCCAGTACAGTGCGATCGCAGAATGGCAATCTAAATATTACTGGAATTGGCGGCAACCAAGGCATTGGCAACGACGGCATTAATATCAGCTTCAACAGCGTTGTAGAATCGACAGCAACAGGAAATGTCACCCTCAGCGGTACGGGTGGTAATGGCACAGATCAAAATAAAGGGATACATATTACCGGTCTGAGAGTGAGCTCGGCGGGGGGTAATGTCAGCTTGACTGGTAACGGCGGAGGCACTGGACTCATCAACGAAGGCATCTATCTAGATGGGACTACAATCGAAACCACAGGCGTAGGAACGGTGGCATTAACGGGTAATGGCGCTACAGGGACGGGCGCTAATGCTGGGATTTATGTTTTTAACAATTCTGAGGTGCGATCGCAAGATGGAAATATTACTTTTATCGGTAATGGTGCCGGAAGTGGCAGTAGCAACTACGGTATTTATTCAAACAATAACAGCACCATCCAATCAACTGGAACTGGCGATATCACCCTACAAGGATCGGGGACTGGTACTGCTAGTGGTTTGGGGATTAGCCTTTTTGGTAGTGGCAATGTTACCGCAGGCAGCGGTAATGTCACTCTCATAGCCGATGAAATTGATATCTATCCTAACAATTATGTTAGCGGTGCTGGCAATCTGACAGTGCGACCTCTTACTCCCAGTCTGAATATCGATCTTGTAGGTTTGGACACTACGATTGCCGGTGGCAATCCAAGTTTAGGATTAAAACAAGGTATTGCCCAATTTACAAACGGATTCTCTAGCATTACTATTGGCGGTTCCAATCAAACTGGTAACATTATAGTCTCAGGCAACGCTAATTTTCAAGATCCGGTGACGCTACAAACAACCGGAGTAATTAATGTTAATAATGTTACAACTCCGTTCACAGGGGCGGACAATGCTTCTATTAATTTATCTGCGCCAATTATCAACCTAAATGGTAATATTACTACCAATGAGCAGGACATCTCTTTTGGCGGCAATGTTTCTCTCATTGGCAATTCCACTCTTACCACTGGATTAATAGGCGCTGGCGATATTGATTTTGGTGGAACTGTTGACGGCAATGGTAACTTAACCCTGAATACGGGAACGGGTATTATTAATCTAGGCGGGCAAATTGGGGCGAATGTACCGTTAGCTTCGCTGACAATATCTAATTCTCTCGATACTACCAGTCCGAGTGCGATCGCAATTACAACTACAGGCGATATTACGACGGGCAATATTACTAATCCCGGACTGCCAATTACACTAACTAGCAATAATGGCAATATTAATACTACATCAGGAACAATCGATACAAGTTCCAATATAGGAAGTGGCGGCCCAATTACCTTTAGTGCTAACAATAACATTAATACTGGCAATCTCAACACCAGTTCAACGGCGGGAGATGGGGGCAACATTACCCTTACCAGCACAGGAATAGCTGGAACGGTAATTACTAACGCTGGCATCCTTAACTCTAGTTCTACTATCGCTAATGCTGGAGATATCACCCTTACTTCTGCTCTGCAAAGTTCTGTAGATACCGTCAATGCCAATGGCTTACCCAATACAGGAAATATTACCATTATTGGCGACGAAATTGACTTTGCAGGCAGTCCAGTTCAAAGCAACGGCACATTATCAATTCAGCCATACACGGCAAGTGGAAATATCTGGTTTGGCACAGGCATTTCACCTATTTCCAGTGACGTAGAATTAGGAAACTCTTTCGTAACTGCACTGCAAGATGGTTTCAGTTCCATCGTCATCGGTAGGCCAGATGGCACAGGTAATATAACTGTAGATAACTTAGCCTTAACCTTTCAAGATCCCGTAAATTTCGAGACTCAAACAGGTAATATTGTTGTCAATCAATCCATTACGGGAACAGGGGATGCAACCGTTACACTTGACGCACCTACAACCAACCTAAATAATAACATCATTACTGCCGACACGGATATTACTATTAACGGTAATGTCTTAGTTAGTAACAACCCAATTGTCAGCACAGGCCCCTTAGCTGGTGGTGACATCTTATTCAGCAATAATATTGACGGCAATGGCAATCTTACCTTAGAAGCGGGTACAGGCAATATTACTGTTAACGGTGTAATTGGCAGCAATACCCGCTTGGGAGATTTTACAGTAAATAACGCCACCAACATCCAAACGGGAGCCATTGCCGCCGCTAGTATTCAAACCACAGCTAGCAACACTACAACTGTCGGAAATTTAGATACAACTGGTACGAATGGTATTAACTTAACAAGCGCTAACTTCAATTTTGGCAATATAACAACCAGTAACAACGGCGGACTTACACTTAACAACTCAGCACCTTTAACTCTCGCCTTAGATAATTTACACCTCGACGGCTTTTTTAGTCAAACTGGTGCAGGTGCAGTCACAATTTCTGGTAATTTAACTACTACTAACGATAACATTAGTTTTAATGCACCTGTTGATTTAACAGCAAATGTTGCCTTGAATGCAGGCAACGCGACAGTCGCATTTAATTCCACTTTAACAGCAGGCAATAACGCCCTTTCTTTAACCGCTGGCGAAGTGGATTTTACAGGAATAGTAACAGGTAGCAATACATTAGCAATCCTCTCAGGAATTCCCAACGGTAATATTTCTCTCGGTAGTATTTCAGATACCAACTCCACCACCTTAGACTTGACGACAGCAGACATTAATGCCTTACAAAATGGCTTCAGCTCAATTACAATTCAGACCAATGGCAGCGGTGTAACTTCTGTAGTTAACCCCATCACTTTTAACGATCCAGTCACTCTACAAAACTCAATAGGTACGATCGTAGTTAATAATGCTATTACTGGCAATGATAATGGTGCAATTACCTTTAACAGCGATACTACAAACCTAAATGCCAACATCACTACTGCTAGCAATCCCATCACCTTTAATAGTAGCATCTTACTAGGCAATGATGTCACCCTCAGTAGCAGCGGCGGTAATATTAATTTCAACAATATCGTTAACGGTTCCAGAGATTTAACCGTCAATTCTGGCAGTGGGACTACAACTTTCGATCTAGCTGTAGGTAACACCAACCCTATTGGCGATGGTATTGGTGCTGCGATTACCATCACCTCAACGGGAACAACTAATTTTAATAGTACATTAAACACGAATTCCGGCATAACTGGAACGGGAACCGTCAATTTTGCTAACAATGTAACTTTAGGATATGGCGACACTCCCACAAACCTTAGTGCTGATATCGAGTTAGGTGGCATTACTTTCTCTGCGGCAAATGGTGCTAGTTTTGGCAATGTCACTTTTACCAAAGGTACTGGCAATATCACTTCACAAAATAGCGCCGTTACTTTCAATGGTACTGTCAACGGTAATCAAGCGGTTGCCTTAAATACTGGTACGGGAAATATAACATTTAATAATGCTGTCGGTGCAGTTAATCCCTTAACTGGTTTGCAGGTAAACGCACAAAATATCGCTCTTAATTCTAACCTGCAAGTTGCAGGAAATCTCGGACTTACTGCTGTCGGCAATATCAATCTAAATGGTAATGTCACTACTACCAACAATGGTATTGCAACTATTACTAATACAGGCAATCTCAATATTGCTAGCAACCTAAATTTAGATGGTGCTTTCACTCAAAATGGCCTGGGTGCGGTGAATGTAGCTGGTAACATAACGACTACAAATGATGATATCAGATTTGGCGGCCCTGTCACCTTAAATGCTCCCGTAACTTTCACGCCGGGAATTGCGACAATTGCCTTTAGTTCTAACTTAGCAGCAGGTAATAACCCTCTGACTTTGACAGCAGGTGAAATTGACTTTACTGGGCCAGTATCCGGTACAAATACCTTAGTAATTCAACCCGCCACACCCGGACAAAATATTGAGATTGGTGGTAGTAATAATACCAGTGCCTTAGACTTGACAACAGCAGAAATTAATGCTTTACAAAATTGGTTTAGCTCGATTACAATTGGGCGTACAGATAGCAGTGGCAATGTTACTATTGCTAATAATCTAACCTTCTTAGATCCAGTTACAATTCAATCCGGTTTAGGCGCAATCGCAGTTAATGGTATTCTTACTGGTAACGATAACAGTTCCATTGCTCTTAGCGGTACGACAATTAACCTCAACTCTGATATTTTCACAACTAATAATAATATCGCGATCGCAGGTAATACCAATCTTGGCAGCAATATCGCACTCAGGAGCACAGGCGGAAATATTAGCATCGCGGGTGCGATTGATGGCAATCAGCAGTTAAACTTAGATGCTGGTACTGGCAACATCCTACTACAAGGAAATATCGGTAATCAAACACCTATATCTCGCCTCGATATCAACGCTTTTAATACTAACTTGTCCGGCAATATCGCCACCGCTAACGGCGATATCACCTTTAACAGCGCACTCATTCTCACAAGAGATGTAAGCTTAACTACAGGTACGACAGGAAATATCACTTTCGGCGGCACTGTAGACAGTCAAGCCTTAAACGGTTATGGCTTGAATTTAACAGCAGGTAGCGGTAATATTCGTTTCAATTCGGCTGTCGGTGCGGCGACAAATGGACAGTTAGGTAATCTTATTATTCAAAGTGCTGGCAATTTAGAAGCACGTTCGACGATTAATTCTCAACGCTTGCAGTCAAGGAGTACGGGGACTGTTAATTTACTGGGAAATGTCACTGCTAATAGCGTTGATATTGCCACAGGTAATAACTTAACTGTGAGCAACATTACCTCAAATGGGGGACTAATTCAGCTTAATAGCAGTAGCGGGAATGTGACAACACAAAATCTGAATGCTTCCTTAACTACTGGAAATGGAGGAAATATCTCGGTTAGTAGTCCTGCGGGGGTAGTAACAACGGGTAATCTAAATACATCAGGATTTAGTGGCGGTAATATTACTGTTATAGCTCGCAATTCGATCGCAGCAGGACAGATTAATTCTAGTGGTAGTGTGGGAAATGGCGGTAACGTTTTCCTAGATCCGATTGGCGATATTCAAGTTGAATTTATTAACGCTGAAGGCGGAATCAACGGTATTGGTGGTAATGTCTTTGTTGAATCAACGGGGGGATTTTTCCGAGCAACTAACTCTTTTTCAAGTCCATTTTTATCTGCTGGTAATGCTAGTATTTCCACAGCAGGTGGTAGCGGTGGCGGTAATATTACAATTCGCCATGTAGGGGGAGATGGAGGGCCGCCATTTCAACTGTTTGAGGTGGGTAATGCTGCGATTAATGGCACTGCTGGGGTAATTACTAGCGGACAGTCTACCATTGAATTAGGGCGCTCTTTTCCGGGTTCTTTTAGTGTAGGAAATATTGCGATACAAACTGATGATGCCGTACCATTAGTAACACCATCACCCGCACCATTAGTAACACCATCACCCACACCAGTACCCGCACTAGATGGACAGATACCAACAGTAGCGATCGCGCCATCACCTGTAACAACCGTGCCAACGGATACACCAGTAGCTACACCACTGCCAAGTTCATCAAATTTGACAATATTAGTGCCACCTACTACACCAGTAGCTACACCACTGCCAAGTTCATCAAATTTGACAATATTAGTGCCCCCTACTACACCAGTAGCTACACCACTGCCAAGTTCATCAAATCTGACAATATTAGTACCAACTACTACACCTCAAGCCTCGCAAATATCAGTAGCATTTGCACCTTTGCTAACACCTTTACCAGATTTCTCCAATCCGCCTGTACCAGAATTTACAGGAATACTCGATCGCACGCTAACACCAACAGGCACGTTAGCGCAGCCTGCCACAGGTATTACCTCTGTCGCAGTACCTCGCACTGAAACCTCCCCAAATCCCTCCGAAACCTTCTATAGAGAAGGAATTCCAGTGGTACACGATCCTGGTTTTGCTCCCACAGAGGAAATTTTGAGGATCGATCGCAGCATTTCCGATCGTTGGCCCGCTAGTCGCCAACTCTCCGCAGTGGCGAGTTCCGAAAATTCTTTACCAGATCCTGATTTTGCTCCCAAACGGCAAAATTTGACAATCAAGCCGAAGATTTTGGATGGGTGGGCCGCTTCCGATCGACCCTCCCCATTAGCGATCGCCCAAAATCCTTCTACAAACCCCAAAGAGCAAAGTTCATCTAACACCAGTTCTAATCTGATTCTCGGCTACAATTCCCCGATCGATGAAATTTTTGAGGGAGAAGATATCAATGATACAGTGTGGCAAATTGAACAAATTAGGAATAATGAATTTGAGCAATATCTTGGCGTGAGTGGGAAGCTCCCGGATCAAACTATTTCAGTTGCCGGCATCCAAGAAACTTTAAGGAAGATCGAGGAGAAAACTGGCAAGCGATCGGCGATTATTTATGTAGTATCGCGCCTCGATCGATTAGAATTAATTTTAGTTCCCTCTTTAGGACGACCGATTCGCCACAGTGTCCCAGCAGCTAAAAGAGAAGTTCTTTTCCCAGTAGTGAATGAGTTTCGTAATGAGGTCACGAATTCCCGCCAACGCAATACTAATAGTTATTTGGTTTCAGCACAGCAGCTTTACCAATGGATGATATCACCTCTAGAGGGAGACTTGAAAAAGTTAGAGATTGATACGCTGCTGCTGTCTTTAGATCCAGGTTTGCGGAGTATCCCAATTGCCGCTTTGCATGATGGGAATCAATTCCTGATTGAAAAATATAGTTTCAGTTTAATTCCCAGTTTTAGTTTAACTAATACCCGTTACGCCTCTGTCAGTAACGCTTCCGTGTTGGCAATGGGAGCGTCCGAATTTACTGATAAAAGTCCTTTACCTGCGGTACCGGTAGAATTGTCTGCGATCGCATCGGAATGGCAGGGTAAATCTTTTCTCAATTCTACCTTTACTCTGGAAAATCTGACTTGGCAGCGATCGCGCCAAGATTATCGCATTATTCACCTCGCCACCCACGCTGAATTTCTCCCTGGAAAACCGGGTAATTCTTATATTCAGCTTTGGGACTCCAAATTACCCCTCAATCGCGTCAGAAATTTGAACTGGGATAACCCCTCTGTAGATTTATTGGTGTTGAGTGCTTGCAAAACTGCTTTAGGCGATCGCGAAGCTGAATTAGGTTTTGCTGGTTTAGCAGTACAATCGGGGACGAAATCTGCTTTAGCTAGTCTCTGGTACGTTGACGATCGCGGTACATTAGGATTAATGACAGAATTTTATCATGAGTTAGGAAAAGCCGCAATTAAGGCAGATGCTCTGAGATTTGCTCAGATCGCTATGCTTAAAGGTAACGTGCGGGTAGAAAATGGGAAGTTATTCACAGCTACGGGTACATATTCTTTACCGCCTGCTTTAACTCAGCAAGATAAAAGAGATTTTATTCATCCTTATTACTGGAGTGGTTTCACTCTCATAGGAAATCCTTGGTAGAAGGAACATCCCCTTCTTTCTTCCTGTCTTTAGCTTTTTGTGCTTACCCAAAAATATTAGAGTTTTCCTGCATAAGTCCTATCTATGCTAGACATATGATGATGAGTATTGATATATAGCAACTGCCACAAGGGTTAGGAAATTATGAATCCCCCGAACCCTTCCTCTTATTGCATTTTCCACCTGCCACCTGCCTCCTGCTATAAAAACCAAACTCGTCAACTAATTTTTTAAATTGTAGCGTTCGCCTTTCATCTCATATCAATCAGGATTTAAACCATGAAAGCTGATAGAGTTACTTTACTGAGGTTATTGGTAACATTAAGCCTTCTAAGTACATTTACCTTCCCCGCAAAATCCCAAACTCAAGTTATTACACCCGCACCCGATGGTACGGGTACTATCGTTACTCCCGAAGGAAATCGCATCGACATTCAAGGGGGTTCCCTCAGCGGCGACAAAGCCAATCTCTTCCATAGTTTTACTCAATTTGGACTCTCAGAAGGTCAAATTGCCAACTTTTTAACTAATCCTAATATCCGCAATATTTTAGGCAGAGTTACAGGCGGCGACGCTTCCATTATTAACGGCTTAATTCAAGTCACAGGCGGCAATTCTAACCTGTTCTTAATGAATCCTGCCGGGATTGTTTTTGGGCCGAATGCCAGTCTTAATATCCCCGCATCTTTCACTGCTACCACTGCCACAGGTATTGGCTTTGGGAATAACAACTGGTTTAATGCTATTGGCAATAATAACTGGGCAAATTTAGTCGGAACCCCTAACACTTTTGCCTTTAATACTTTACAACCAGGAACAATCATCAATGCTGGGAATTTAGCTGTAACTACAGGCTCTAATTTAACTTTAATCGGTGGTAATATTGTCAATACTGGACAAATTACGGCTCCCAGTGGCAATATTTTAATCAATGCTGTTTCCGGTCAAAACTTAGTCAGAATTAGCCAAGTCGGACACTTGCTAAGTTTAGAAGTTCAGCCGCTCAATCATGCCGGATTACTGCCGAATACTTGGACAGAACCAGTCCTATCTTTACCACAGTTATTAACAGGTAAAGGCTTAGAAAGTGCAGCGGGTTTAACGGTAAATAGTCTAGGTCAAGTAGTATTAACAGGTAATAATAGTATTATCCCCGGAGAAGCAGGAACGGCGATTGCATCTGGGAATATTAACACCTCTGGAATCATAGGGGGAACCGTCAATATTTTCGGAGATAGAGTAGGTGTAATAGGTGGAAATATTAACGCTTCTGGTATTTATGGTGGTGGCACTGTATTAATTGGTGGAGACTATCAAGGTAAGGGACTCGTACCTAATGCTAGCCGCACCTTTATAAGTAATAATTCGACAATTAATGTAGATGGAGTAAGTAATGGCAATGGCGGTAGGGTAATTGTTTGGGCCGATGATATTACTCGTTTTTATGGCAAAATTAGCGCTCGTGGGGGTAGTTTTTCTGGCAATGGTGGATTTGTCGAAGTATCGGGTTATAATTTCTTAGATTTTCAAGGCAATGTTAATACTTTAGCTCCCAATGGCACTGCCGGATTATTATTACTAGATCCCACTGATATCACAATTATAACTGTACCAGGTTCATTTAACGCTCTCACTCAAGTCGATCAATTTGCTGACCCAGATAATGCACCTAATACAATTGATGTTGCTCTAATTAATTTTGCTGCTACTAATGTTACGTTACAAGCAACTGGTAATATTACTTTCAATGCTCCTGTTGGCATCATAACTCCGGGAGTAGGACTGACTGCCCAGGCAAATAATGAGATATTTGTCAATAATAATATTACTACTAATGGAGGAAGTGTTAGCCTCATCGCTGATGCCGACAACTCAACTGATGGTTCTCTCAATATCAATGGCGCAACGATTAATACTAACGGCGGCAATTTTTTAGGTATTGGCAATGGAACTCCTGCGTGGACAAGTGGAATAAGGATTAATAACAGTGCAATTACTGTAGGAAATAGGAATATTAATCTAACTGGGCGCGGGGAGTTGGGTTATGGAATTGAGATTTCTAACTCTAACTTAGATTCTGCACAAGGAAATATCACCCTTAATGGTGCGGGTGATTTTACTCTAGGCATAGGAATTGCTATTTCAAATGCCTCTACTGTGAGTTCGGCACAAGGTAATATCAATCTCAGCGGCAGTGTTAGTGTTTTGCCAGCAGATGCTATCAGTTTGGATTCTGGTAGTTTAATTAGTACAACTGGTGGTGGTTCGGTAACGCTAACAAGTTCTATTGGAAATATTAATACAAGTACAGGAAATATTAATACAAATTTCACGGGAGGTGGGGGTGCGATCGCGATTTCAACTACTGGTGGTGGTGATATTACTACAGGTAATCTCTCTTCCTTCTCAACAGGTGTAGCTGCGGGAGGTAATATCACCCTCTCTGTAACTGGAGGAACAGGTGCGATCGATACTACTGCTGGAAACCTTTTTGCCAATTCCACTTTCGGAGATGGGGGCGCGATCGCACTCTCGACTGCTGGCGGAAACATTACCACTGACTTTCTGGGTTCTTATTCAGGAGGTACAGGTACGGGAGGAAATATCACTCTTTCTGTAACTGGAGGAACAGGTTTTATTAACACTACTAATAATCTGGATTCCACTTCCATTTCAGCAAATGGAGGCGCGATCGCGCTTTCCACTACTGGTGGAAACATTATTACTACTAATCTTTTGGCTTCCTCTCCATTAGGTGCAGGTACGGGAGGAAACATAACCGTCTCTGTTAGCGGAGGAAATGGTTATATCGATACCAATGCTGGAGTTCTGCAATCCAATTCTAATTCAGCAAATGGAGGCGCGATCGCGCTTTCTACTACTGGTGGTAACATTACCACTGGCTATATGCAATCTTTCGCAACAGATACAGGAACCGCAGGAAATGTAACTATTTCTGTTACGGGAGGAACGGGTTCTATTGATGCTACTGGTGATATACTCGCTAATTCTACATTAGGAAATGGCGGCGCGATCGCCATTTCAACTGCTGGTGGTAACATTACTACTAGCTCTCTAGATACTCGTTCATCAGGTGCAGGAAATGCAGGAAATATTACCCTCTCTGTAACTGGAGGAACAGGCACGATCGACACCGTTGCTGGATTTCTTGATGCTGGTTCTTCTTTAGGAAATGGAGGCGCGATCGCGGTTTCTACTACTGCTGGAAACATTAATACTGGTTATATAGGTTCTAGTTCACTAGGTGCAGGCACAGGAGGTAATATCACCTTTAACTCCGGCACAGCAAATACTATTCTTAGCTCGGATGTTGGGAGTTCATCCGCCACTGGTAGCGGTGGAAATATTACCTTCCAATCTCCCGCTATCCTCACTCAACCCACTACTAATTTAACAACATCGGGAACTGCTAGCGGCGGCAATATTACCTTTAATAGTACCCTTGATGCCACTACAGCAAATGTTGAATTTTTAGCAGTAAATGCAGGTGCAGGTAACGTCACATTTGGAGGCGCGATCGGCAGCATTATCCCTCTTGGAGGACTCAGCATCAATGCCACAGGAAATGTCAACTTTAATCAGTCTGTAAACCTTGTTAGCTTAAATTCAAATGGCAATACCCAATTTTCAGGAAATATTACAACAACTGGAACCGACGGCATCTTTTTAACTGGCCCAACGACAATCACCAACAATGTTATCCTCACAGGTGACACCATTACTTGGACAAATAATGTATCTGGAACAGGCAATTTAACAATACAACCATTCACCGCAGGTTTACCTATTGACATCGGGAGCACTCCCGTTACCGGTAGTCGCTTAAATTTAACACCGACACAAATAGGATTATTGCAACCCAGCTTAGCTTCTGTCACCATTCAAACTAATAATGGTGGTGACATTTCAGTTAACGATCCTATCACCTTAAATCCTCCTACCACCCTGCAAACTTCACCCGGTACAATTACTCTCAACAGTCCCATTACGGGAAATAATAACGCTGCAATTACACTCTCTTCCAATACAACTAATCTAAATGCTGACATCAGCACGTTGAATCAAAATATCACCATTAATGGCAATACTTTAGTTACTAATAATGTCACCCTCAATACCAATGCCAATATTTTATTGAACGGCCCCATAGATGGCAATAATAACCTCACCGCTAATGCTGGCACGGGAAACATCACCTTCGGTGGTGCAGTAGGCAGTAGTACCCCATTAGGAAACATCACTGCCAATAGTACAGGTATAACTACTTTTAATGCTGTAAATTCTGCCAGTGTCACCACTAATACCGGAGGTACAACTCAACTCAATGGTAATGTCACGACTACGGGAGCACAAACCTATAACGATGCTGTTATTATTGCCAATAACCCCATCTTAACTGGTAACGGCATTACCTTCAATTCTACCTTAGATGGCAATAGCGATATCACCGCTATTGCTGGTGCATCAAACCTCAGTTTTAATGGTGCAGTTGGGAGTATTACGCCATTACAAAATATCATAGCCAACAGCACAGCAACCACTACATTTAATGCCGTAAATTCTGCCAGTGTCACCACTAATACCGGAGGTACAACTCAACTTAATGCTAATGTCACAACTACTGGCAGTCAAACCTATAACGATGCCGTTACAATTGCCAATAACCCCATCTTAACTGGTAACGGTATTACCTTCAATTCTACCTTAGATGGCAATAGCGATCTAACCGCTAATACTGGCGCATCAAATCTCAGTTTTAATGGTGCAATAGGCAATAACACTGCATTACAAAATATCACTGCCAATAGTACAGCTACAACTACCTTTAATAGCATCAATGCTGCTACTTTAACCACCAATGCAGACGGTACAACTCAACTCAATAGCAACGTCACAACTACTGGCGCACAGACTTATAACGATGCAGTTTCAATTGCCAATAACCCCATCTTAACTGGTAACGGCATTACCTTCAATTCCACCTTAGATGGCAATAGCGATATCACCGCTATTGCTGGTGCATCAAACCTCAGTTTTAATGGTGCAATAGGCAGTAACACTGCATTAGGAAATATCATCGCTAACACTACAGGAGTTACTACATTTAATAGTGTTAATTCTGCTACTTTAACAACCAATGCAGGCGGCACAACTCAACTTAATAGCAACGTCACAACTACTGGCGCACAGACTTATAACGATGCCGTCACACTTGCCAATAATCCCACTTTAACTGGTAACGGTATTACCTTCAATTCTACCTTAGATGGGAATAGCGATTTAACCGCTAATGCTGGTGCATCAAATCTTAGTTTTAATGGTGCAGTTGGGAGTGTTACACCCTTACAGAATATCAGCGCCAATAGTACAGCTACAACTACCTTTAATGCTGTAAATTCTGCCAGCGTCACCACTAACATTGGCGGTACAACTCAACTTAATGGGAATGTCACCACCACTGGTGCTCAGACTTATAACGATGCCGTCATAGTTGCCGGAAATTTAACCCTTACAAATAACAGTATTAGCTTTAATTCCCCTCTCACTCTCACAGGCAATCTTGCCTTGAATGCAGGTGGAGGAACAGTTGTATTTAATTCTACCATCAGCGCTGGCAATAATAGCCTATCATTAAGCGCTAACGAGATAGATTTTAATGGCATAGTAAACGGTAGCAGTACACTCACTCTTACCCCTGGAACCCCAGGAAAAAATATCACCATCGGTGGTTTAAGTGACACAGGCGCAAACAGTTTAGACTTAACTGCTAATGACTTAAATAACCTAGCTGATGGCTTTAGTTCTATCATAATTGGTGACAATACAAACACAAGTAATATTATTGTTTCTCCAAATGGTGCATCTTTTAAAGATCCCGTAACAATGACAACTGGAACTGGTGCAATTACCCTCAATGGCGCACTTACAGGGATTGGAGATTCTAGTATTACTCTCAACGCAGCTACCAGCTTTTTAAACAATGATATTCGCACTGAAGAGCGAAATATTACTATCAATGGTAATGCGATAGTCGGTAATAGCATTACTGTCATTACAGGGAATTTAGCCGGAGGCGATATCCTCTTTAATGGCAATATTAACGGAAACGATAACCTCACTTTAGAAACAGGCACAGGAAACATTACTGTTAGCGGTGCAATTGGGAATAATACACCCTTAGAAAACTTGACATTTAGCAATGTTAACAATGTTCAAACTAAGGCAATTACCGCTGCCAGTATTACCCAAATTGCTGGTACTGGTGAGACTACTATCAACGGTGCAATTAATACGGATACTGCCGCTGGGATTAACTTAACAGGTAATATTTTTAACTTTAATGGTAATATTACAACTACTAACGGTGGCGGTTTTAAAATTGATAATAGTTCTCCTTTGACTATTACTCTCGCAGTCCAATTTAACTTAGATGGGGGATTTAATCAAATAGGAAGTGGCACTGTTTTTCTAGCAGGAAATGTTACCACAAATAATAGCGATATCAGTTTCAAAAGTCCAGTCATTCTCATTGGTACAGGTAATTTGAATACGGGTGTAGGTGCAGGGGATATTAACTTTAACAATACCCTCGATGGCACCGCTGATTTGAACTTAACAGCAGGGATAGGCAACATTCTATTTTTTGGCAGGGTAGGCGATGGAATCAGAATTGGTAACTTAACTATAAATAGTGCCAAAGATGTAACTGCTATCAATGCTATTAATGCCATTACCATTACTCAAATAGCAGGTAGCGGCACGTCATTATTTAATGATGTAATTAACACAAATGGTACGGCTGGCATTAATCTGGCGGGTAATAACTTTAACTTAAATGGTGCGATTGTTGCTAATGGCAGTTTTACTATTAATAATAGCGGCAAGCTTAATTTAAGCACAACACCTTTAATCTTAGATGGCACGTTCCGTCAAATTGGTACTGGAGAAGTGGCGATTTCCTCTAATATTACCACCGCTAATCAAGATATCCGATTTAGCGGGCCTGTCACCTTAAGTACTCCCGTTATATTTACCCTTGGTAACGCTACAATTGCTTTCGGTTCCAGTTTAGCCGCAGGCAATAACCCACTTACTTTAATTGCAGGAGAAATTGATTTTACAGGGCCAGTTTCCGGGACAAATTCACTGTCTTTGCAACCATTCAACTCTGGACAAACTATTATTATCGGCGGATTTGATAACAATACTAATGCCTTGGATTTGACAGCAGCAGAAATTAATGCTCTTCAAAATGGCTTTAGTTCAATTACTATCGGTCGTGCAGATAGTAGTGCAAATGTTAATATAAATGGTAACGTGACATTTTTAGATCCAGTTACAATTCAAACAGCAACAGGTGCAATTATACTCAATGGAAATATTACTGGAATAGATAATAGTTCAGTCACGCTTAATACGCCGAATATTAATCTCAATGCTGGTATCAATACCGCCAATAGTAACATCAGATTAAATGGAAATGTTAATCTTGGTAGTGATGTCGATCTCATTAGTAATGGTGGAGATATTACCATAACAGGTGCGCTGAATGGGACTCAGAAATTAAGGATTGATGCGGGTACTGGTGGCAACATATTTCTCCAAGGAGATATCGGTAGTATTACACCTTTGTTAGGTTTGAATCTTAATGGATTGAATACTACATTATCGGGTAATATCTCAAGCGCTAATAGTGATATTACCTTTGACAGCGGACTTATTCTGACCAGAGATATGAGCATCACTACAGGTACAATAGGAGGAAATATTACCTTCCGTAGCACTGTTGATAGTGAGGCGTTTCGAGGCTACAGCTTAAATTTAACGGCAGGTAGAGGTAATATTAATTTCAACGGTGCAGTAGGCGCAAGCGTTAATGGAGAATTGGGAAATATAACTATTAATAGCGCTAATAATGTAACAGCGCTATCAGCAATATCAGCTCGTAATTTTCAGTCAAATAGTACCGAAAATGTTAATCTTGGTAATATCGCCGCTACTAACGTTACTATTACCACAGATAACAATATCACTGTTGGCAATATTATCGCTAATGGCGGACAAGTTCGACTGAATAGTAATAATGGTAATTTAGTCGCCAATGACATTGATGCTTCTTTAATTTCTGGTGTTGGTGGCTTAATTTCACTGACAACTCCGGCGGGAGCAGTGACAACTGGCAATCTGAATACATCAGGACTTAGTGGTGGTGATATTACCGTTATAGCTCGCAATTCAATTACTGCAAAACAGATTAATTCTAGTGGTAGTGTGGGCGATGGTGGTAATGTTTTCCTAGATCCTATTGGGGATATTCAAGTTGAATTCATTAACGCTGAAGGCGGAATTAATGGTACTGGTGGAGATGTATTTATTGAGTCAACGGGGGGATTTTTCCGGGCTACAGGCTCTTTTGTAACTCCCTTTTCGACGGAGGGAAATGCTAGTATTTCTACAGCAGGTGGTTTAGGCAGTGGAACAGTAACTATTCGCCATGCAGGAGGGGATGGAGGGCAGTTACTTCAACCTTTTGAAGTTGGTAATGCTGGTGCGCTCAATGGCACTGCGGCGCCTATTACGAGTGGAGATTATGCAATAAAAACAGGGCAAATATTGCCGGGTTCTTTCAGTGTGGGAAATTTGAGGATAGAGACTCTGGATGCTGCACCTGCTACCATATTTTTGTCAAATTTATCAGTTTCAAATACAGATTTGTCAACATCTTCTGTACGCGCTCCTATAGTATTATCAACACGATCGGAAACACAACCATCAGCAATCCTTGTACCTCCGGTAACACCTTTAGGAGATTTTGCCTCAAATATAAATTTACGAGAATCTAGAGGAATATTGCCAGAAAATCTTACACAAGGTGCTGATTTGACACAGCAAAATGCAGGTATCCCACTAACTACATCTGTCACATCTACAGCATCTCTCCCCTCTGGTACTGGTGAAACCTTAGCCAATACTCCTGTAATTTCAACCTTTTATACAGAGGAAGAGCGCCGCAAAAGTTTACTCTCAGAAAAAGATGCAGTCGAGAATCTAAAACAACCAATTTTGAGAATTGATGAGACAATTATCGAGCAGTCGCGTGTTGCTGTTACAGCTTCTTCAGTAGGAATTAATGAAGGTAAAAACTCTTCTAGCAACATTGCACAGGAGGAGATATCTCACAAACCTGCTAATCTGGTACTCGGTTATAGTTCCTCTGTTAATCAAACTTTGGATAAATATGAACTTGGGGAGATTGATACATTTTTTGAGCGGGGCGATATTGAAAATATAGTTGTGCGACTTGAAGAAATTAGAAATAGAGAATTTGAGCGTTATCTTGAAACTAGCCATAAACTAGCCGAGGGAAATATTTCACTTTCTGCACTCCAAGAAAAATTAAAAGAAACTGATAACAAAACTGGTAAGAAATCTGCCGCTTTTTATGTAGTATCGCGGCTTAATCAATTGGAGTTAGTTTTAGTTACTTCCTCGGGTTTGCCAATTCACTACAGTATTCCCGCCGCGAAAAGAGATGCTCTTTTTCCAGTGGTGAGTGAGTTTCGCTCTCAGATTATCAATTCTCGTCAACGCCATAATCAAAGCTATTTAGAGGCGGCACAGCAACTTTATAAATGGCTGATATTGCCTATAGAGGCGGATTTAAAAAATCTAAAAATTGATACGTTGCTGCTGTCTTTAGATCCCGGTTTGCGGAGTCTCCCAATTGCTGCTTTGCATGATGGTAATCAATTTATGGTTGAAAAATACAGTTTCAGTTTAATTCCCAGTTTTAGTTTAACTAATACTACTTATACCTCCATTGCTGATGCTTCCGTGCTGGCGATGGGAGCGTCGGAATTTACTGATAAAAGTCCTTTACCTGCGGTACCGGTAGAATTGTCTGCGATCGCATCGGAATGGCAGGGTAAATCTTTCCTCAATTCTACTTTTACTTTGGAAAATCTGAACTTGCAGCGATCGCGCCAAGATTATCGGATTATTCACCTCGCTACCCACGCTGAATTTCTCCCTGGAAAACCCGGTAATTCTTATATTCAGCTTTGGAATTCTAAGTTACCCCTCGATCGCGTCAGAAATTTGAACTGGGATAACCCCTCTGTAGATTTATTGGTGTTGAGTGCTTGCAAAACTGCTTTAGGCGATCGCGAATCTGAATTAGGTTTTGCTGGGTTAGCAGTACAATCGGGGGTAAAATCTGCTTTAGCTAGTTTGTGGTACGTTGACGATCGCGGTACATTAGGCTTAATGACAGAATTTTATCAGGAGTTAGGGAAAGCTGCAATTAAAGCAGATGCTCTCAGATTAGCTCAGATCGCAATGCTTAAAGGTCAAGTGCGGGTGGAAAATGGGCAATTAATTACAAATACACAAACATTTCCCCTCCCGTCTGCTTTAAACTCTCAAGATACCATAGATTTTACTCATCCCTACTACTGGAGCGGTTTTACACTCGTGGGAAATCCTTGGTAAGCAATAAAGTAAATCCACCTAATTAAACATAAGATAAGGATGGCTAAAAAGCTGACTGTATAAACATTTTTACTTCTTGCCTAGATAACTAAATTTTTCTTCCTTCTCTCCTAGATAACTAAATTTTTCTTCCTTCTCTCCTAGATAACTAAATTTTTCTTCCTTCTCTCCTAGATAACTAAATTTTTCTTCCTTCTCTCCTAGATAACTAAATTTTTCTTCCTTCTCTCCTAGATAACTAAATTTTTCTTCCTTCTCTCCTAGATAACTAAATTTTTCTTCCTTCTTCCTTCTTCCTTCTTCCTTCTTCCTTCTTCGTCTAAGATATAGAAAATAAGGCGCATAAAATCGAAATGACTTCAACCGTTCTCAAACCCTCCTCCCTTCCTCCTCTCAACGCTCCTACAGTCCGCCGCCTACCCAATGGACTAACGATCGTAGCAGAACACCTGCCTGTTGATGCCGTTAACCTTAGCGTTTGGCTCAATGTTGGCTCCGCCGTAGAATCAGATGATATCAACGGCATGGCTCACTTTCTAGAACACATGATTTTTAAAGGCACGCCGCTATTGGCCGCCGGCGAATTTGAACGCTTGATCGAGCAACGCGGGGCTGTAACAAATGCCGCTACCAGTCAAGATTACACTCACTATTACATCACTTGTGCCCCCCAAGATTTTGCCGAACTCGCACCCTTGCAAGTCGATGTACTGCTGAATGCTAGCATTCCCGATGAAGCCTTTGAGCGAGAGCGGTTGGTCGTGATCGAAGAAATTAGGCGAGCGGAAGATAACGCCCGACGACGGACTTATCAGCGATCGATGGAGACAGCTTTTGAGGTGCTACCCTATAAGCGTCCCGTACTCGGCCCGGCATCGGTGATTGAACAACTGACAGTACAACAGATGCGGGATTTTCATAGCAGCAGATATCAACCTGAGTCGATGACAGCGGTTGCTGTGGGGAATTTGCCAGTTGAGGAGTTAATTGAAATTGTGGCTGGTGCTTTTGCAGATGCGATGACACCTCATGAATCGCCCGAAGTGCCATTAAAACCCGAAGCTTTGCATCTGAAAGCTGAATCCGCTTTTCAAGAAACAGTCCGCCGCGAATATGTCGATTCCAGCCTTCAACAGGCAAGATTGGTGATGATGTGGCGAGTACCAGGACTGGCAAATTTAGAAGAGACTTACGCCCTTGATGTTTTGGCAACAATATTGGGTCACGGTAGGACAACTCGCCTGGTTCAAGATTTGCGGGAAGAGCGGGGTTTAGTCTCCTCAATTTCAGTTAGTAATATGACTCAGCGACTTCAGGGTGTATTCTATATTTCAGCTCAATTGGCTGAGGAGAATTTGGCTGAGGTGGAAGTAGCGATCGCTCAACACATCCGCACTATCCAGATGGAACTCGTGACGGAAGCGGAAATGGCCCGCGTCCGTACCCAAGTAGCTAATCGGTTTATTTTTGGGAACGAAACGCCTAGCGATCGCGCCAATTTATACGGCTACTACCAGTCCATTGTCGGGGATTTAGCCCCCGCCCTCAACTATCCCGCCTCTATCCAAGCTCTCAATGCGATCGATATCCAGCAAGCGGCCCGCAAATATCTCTCCCCAGATGCCTGCGGTGTAGTTGTACTCCGCCCTGCAAAATAGCTAAGTAGGCTAAAGAATTAAAAATGCAAAATTAAAAATTAAAAAATAAACTAATTTAATTTTGAACTTTTAATTTTTAATTTTTAATTGATTGGGTTCTCGCGAGGTAATGGGAAAATATCTTGCTATTGCTGTGCGATCGCGAGGTAGTACCCCTACCCCCAAGGCGTGTCAACTTAACGTCAAATCGTTAATCCGCCAGAGGTTAAAACCCCTGTCTCAAAAATCGAGTCCTCGCTCAGGGACTAAAAAACTCATTAGTCCTCTGAGCGAAGACTTAATTTATAAGAGGGGGTTTTAACCCCTGTCGGAGTCAAGGTTTAACATTAAGTTGACACCAATGCCCTATAGCTCTAAATTGTTGTCTAAATCGATCGATAATTAAACTGTTCTGGTCTACGGAATCGACAAAATTTCTGTGATTTTCCGACAACAGATAAAACTTGTAAACACTGTACTAGGTAAATGAAACTACAAGCTTTTCTCAACACAAATATCAAGTATGATGCGGCAGCGATCGCTAGAGATGACGAACTCAGCCGTCAAATTCAAAGCCGTCTGATTGACTTAGGTTTACTCAAACCCCCAGTAGATGGACTCTTTGGCCCTCTCTCTACCGCCGCCCTCCATCGCTTTCAAACCCTGATGAAATGCGGCGAACCAGGGTACTTAGGGACAATCACAGCCAAAAAACTGATCGAAACTAAAGTCGGTGAAATTCCCCTACCCCCACCCGTCCTCAAAATCGTTTTAGACACAGTTCTTAAAGCCAGACCCCTCGCATCTTCTCAACTTGCTGAGTCGGAAAAACAATCAATACCAGCAGGAAAAGAGTTTGAAATTCTTGCTTTTGCCCCAATTCGCGGTCACGTAAGAGTTGCTTTCCGCAATGAATCTTTTAAGGGTTCCCCTATTTGGTATATCTTCGAGAAACACGCTCAGATTACTCAAGAAGGCACCATACTGTATCCCAAACCAAATCCCCTAACTGTTAGGCTTAATGTTGGCTACAAATCTCAGTTAGACAACTGGTACAATCCTACTGGTTCTTGCAATGTGACTTCTATCGCCATGTGTTTGGAGTTTTTAGGAGCACAACGCAGAACTAAGTCGGGTCAATTTGAGGATGAGCTCTATCAATATGCACTTAATCAAGGTTACAGTCGCTGGAGCCCCTACGATTTAGCTAAGATTGTCAAGGATTATGGCTATCAGGATTACTTCACCGAAAATGCAATTATTGAGGATGTTCAAGATTGGTTAGCAAGTGGAAATCCTGCTGTTATACACGGATATTTTACGTCTTTTGGTCATATTATGCCTGTAGTTGGTTATGACCCCGATGGATTCTTTGTTCACGATCCCTATGGAGAGTGGTTCAGTGGTGGGTATCGCACCGATCTTAGTGGTGAATATCTACACTATTCCTATCGATTGATTCGCAATGTCTGTATCCCTGATGGTAATTTCTGGGTACATTTTATCTCGAAGTAATGCGATCGCTAGGGGCTATATATAGGGTGGGGAGTCCCCACCCTATATGGTTAACTATTCCCTAATAATTGGAGACTGAACATCAGTTGTCGGCGGTAAAATTTCAGGCAATTCTTGAGGCGATGTTCTCTCTAAATTTCCCTCCCACCGATCCAATACATCTTTCACCAGGATCTCGCGCAGCAAGATTCGCACCATAATTACCAAAGGGAGAGCGAGAAATAAACCCAAAAAACCAAAGAAAGAAGCAAAGAAAATCTGAGCTAACAGCGTCACCGCAGGTAACAAAGAAACTTGCTGTCCCATAACTATCGGAACTAATAAAAACTGTTCTAATTGCTGAATCAAAAAGTAAGCAATTACAACTGCAACAGCTTTCCAGGGAGAATCGAGGAGAGCGATCGCCGCCGGCGCAACCGTACTCAAGATCGGCCCAACATTAGGTACAGCCTCTAGAAATCCTGCCAGCAGAGCATTTGCCAGAACTAACTTGACCCCCAAAATCCACAAGATAATCCCGCTAACTGACCCAATCACTAACATATTAAATAGCGTACCCACAATCCAAGCGACCAAATCAGTTTCACACAGAGAGAAAATCTCATCAGCGCGGCGGCGATAGAAAGAGGGAAATAGCCGTAAAAAGCCCTGGCGGTAAGCTTGAGGATTGAGTAAAAACATGATAGTAATTACAACCACAAATAGCGAACCGCCTGTGAGGTTTAGAAAACCCGAAAACAGTCTAAAAAAGTTGTTAGCCAGTCCACTGATCAGGGGTTGAACTTGGTTGCCTAACTCTCCAACGCTGGGAAGATATTGACGAGCTTCAGTTGGTAGCCATACAAACAATTGGTTAATCCATATTTCCAATAGTGTCAACCCTTTAGGTACTAATTGGGTCAATTCCCGAAACTGACTTAGGAAAGGAGGTACGACAAGCGCCCCAAATAGCCCTATGAGCGCTATCAATAATACTGCTGATATCAGTGAAGCAAAACCCCTTTGAATTCCTACTCGCTCCAATAATCGGACGAGCCTGTTTAGGGCGATCGCAAACACAACTGCCACAAACAGTAGTAGCAATAGTTGCCGAATTTCCCAAAGAACAGAGAGAGAAAGTATCAGAGCGACTAAGCCCAGCCACTGTCCAAAGTTCATCTATCTCACTCCCCCATTCCCCTTTATAAAGCCACTCTAGAATACATTATAAGGGACTAGGGGCTAGGGACTAGGGACTAGGGAAAGAGGGGGAGCAATTACCAATTACCTAATCCGTAGAGTTAACGTGGTCTATGCGTTCTAGTAACCAAAGAATTTGGTTTCCTTCGCGGCGTGCTCTAGATACCACCCAGTTACGCCAAACCCATTTGTCACCTCGACTGGTAACAGCACTAGCATTAACATCCATGAGGTCAGCTAGTTCAGAACTTGTGATTAAGTAGCCTTTAGTGGCAACTTCATCAGCAATGTGCAAGGTTTCTATCAGGTTGCGGAGTTGCTCAACCCTCACCTCGCGCGGCAAGTTGTCTAGGGAATCGGCAGTGGAGTCGATCATAGCAGAATCGGAGATGAGAAGGTCAGAGGCTATGAGATTGGATTCTATCGTTTTGTTAGCAGTTGTGTCCGTTGCCTGTGAAACAATTGTATTGAGAACTGGAGATTGGGAGCGAGGTTGGGTAGTAGTTAATTCTCCTTGAGTGCCTTGCTCGAATTGTTGCAGAGAGGGGTTTTGACGGTGGGAGAAGGCGCGAGCGATCTCGTCGCAGCGGTCATTATAACGATCGCCTGAGTGACCTCGAACGTGCTGCCACTGTATATGTTTACAATTTAGTTCGTCAAGTAACTCCCAGAGGTCTTGGTTGATCACAGGAGCACCGGTTGAGGTTTTCCAGCCCTTTCTTTTCCACCCTTGAATCCATTTTGTAATGCCATTTTTGAGATATTCGCTATCTGTGTAAAGGGTAGCAGGTTCAGCTTGACCCGATTTGGCGAACCATTCCAAAGCTGCGATCGCTGCTTGCATTTCCATGCGATTATTAGTCGCTTTGGCATCAGCACCACCGAGTTCTTGAATATCACCATTGGCGAAACAGATGACTACGCCCCACCCACCAGGGCCGGGGTTGCCAGAACAAGCACCATCAGTGTATATGCTTTTAACTTTAGGAAGAGTCATAGCGATCGTGATTTAAAGGCTATCCCATCATAAAATCGATCGACCAGGCGATCGCACTTCGCTATTAGTCATTGATGTTTATAGGGTGGAATAGCATGAGCGCAAACCTACCAGATTTTAACGGCTTGTCTCGACAGGAGGTAAGAAAAATTCTTGATGCCAATGGCTTTCAACCTAGCAATCTACAGCCTTCCCAGGGAGGATGGCAGAAGTTCAAGCATCCTGACGGTTCGCAAGTTGATATCAACTGGCAAACAGGAAGAATTGTTAGAACAGAAGCTCCCATATACGGTACAGATGGTTTTAGAATAAATAAGGGACAGCGGTTAGCCTCTGACGGTAGTAGAATCGATCGCGCTCTTCCTCACGATCGGCATCCACCAGAATATTTCGATATAAACTCATGAACAAACCTTTCTTGACAGAACTTCCTCTCACCTATGCTGATTCAGTTAGTTTTGAAAACAGTGGCAGTATCTTCTCAATCAAAATTTTCAATCGAGAACATAAGTTAGTAATTCTGTTAAAAAATATTCTCCTTTTCAACTTTTCAAAAGACTCTTTGAAGTCTGATAAAGATAATGATTATGTAGATATTATCGAGATTACTCATGAATATAGAAAGCTGACTCAGGATGACTTGAGAAAATATTCATTTTATCCTGAAAATATTGACGAGTTACCTTTGCTACATACTGTCACTCTTTATGGCAACACTATAATTGAAGTTATTTGTGAAGAGGTTGAAGTACAATCGCACTCGCTAATGCGTGAAAAAGAATCTGAGTTAACAGTTAACTATTAGCTCAAATAATCAAAATATCAGAGGCACTCAAGGGAGGCGCAGCAGCTAAAGTAGCTATCAGCACTTGTGGTACTGGGCCAATGCCATCGGCATCGAAGAACAAATTCGCAGAACCGCTATCATAAATAAACCTTTGAATCAAGTCAGATGCAGCAACAGCTAAGACAAACTGACTTGCAGCAAGCGTACCCGCCGTTAAACCACCGCCGAAATCCGTAGCAGAGATGAGAATGCGATCGCTACCAGGCGTGAAGTCATTTAGAAAGTCGATCCCATCACCTGGAGAGTTTAACTGAAAGTAATCATCACCGATACCCCCAGCGAGGAGATCGCTACCGCTATCACCAATAAGAGTGTCATTGTCAGTGCCGCCACTGAGGGTGTCATCACCACTACCCCCGCTGAGGCAGTCGTTACCATCCGCACCAATTAGGAAGTCATTCTCAGCATCACCAAACAGAAAGTCGTCTCCTGGATCTCCCTGAATCAAGTCATTACCAGCATCGCCATTAATGGTGTCGTTGCCGAAGTCACCAATCAGAGTATCGTTACCATTACCGCCTGCGATCGCATCATTACCATCCGCAACTAAGCCTGCACCTGCACCCCCAGAGAGACAGTCATCACCCTCTCCACCAACTACAATATCGTTGCCTAAGTCGCCAATCATAGTATCATTTCCCAATCCACCCACTAGACTATCATCGCCATCACCGCCTTGCACTCTGTCGTTTTCACTGCCACCATCAAGAGTGTCATTACCAGAAGAACCTACTATGGTGTCATTGTCTTCAAACCCACTAACCTGAAACCCTTCGATATTGACTGTTACTGGGACATTTGTACTCGTTAAAGTGCCATCGCTAACTGCATACTCGAAACTAACTGTACTGACTCCAATTTGGGAGGTAAATAATACACTTGTGTCGCCAAAGTTATAATTAGCCGTGCCATTAATGGGATTGCTAACGGTTGTCACCGTAATCCCAGTAGGGCTATCATTTTGTAGTAAATCAACTATGGGAATATTCAGAACGCTAGTATAATTGCCAGCTTGATCGGTAAAAATTATATCTTGACCATTAGTACCTGAAACCGCAGCAAATCTGTTGAGAGTGTCCGCCACAGCGATCGGCGGTGTAGGTGTAGGATTAGGCGTAGGCGTAGGTGTAGGAGTAGGAGTAGGCGTAGGCGTAGGTGTAGGATTAGGTGTAGGGGTAGGAGTAGGTGAAGAAAGGACTAAAACATCCTTCAATACTACCAAAAACTCTTGTGTTACAGAATCCTGAATGATGGCATTTTTAGCATTCTCACCAGTTCCTTGAAAGATATTGAGCTTACTTGTAGCAGTCTCAAAAGTTGTTAAATCAATAATGCTTCTGCCTTGACTCAATATTTGACCGCCGTTAGCTAGGCGAATTACATCTTCGCCATTGCCAAAGTCAGTAATAACTGGTGCATTTACTAAATTTAGACTGCCGCTTGCGGGCCCAAAAGAAAAAGTATCAGCACCCTCACCCCCTGTGCTAGTATCTCCCCCGCTGTCGCTTTCAATCAAGTCATTTCCCTGATTGCCAAATAGCAAGTCGCGGCCTTCTCCTCCCCGCAGTGTGTCTTCGCCTTTACCCCCAAAAATGACATCCCGACCATCAGTGCCATCTAAGCTATCATTGTCTAAGTTTCCAAAGAGATAGTCGTTACCTGAGCCACCACTGCCAGTGTCGCTGCCTTTGCCACCATACAGCAGATCGTCTCCCTCTGCACCGTTAAGCAGGTCACTACCGGCTCTGCCGTAGATGACATCTCGCTGTGAGGTTCCAGTTAAATTATCATCATCAAGTGTGCCGTTAATGACTGTCATAACTGAGGTTTTCCCTATAGTTGGTTTGAGCTTCTATCTTAAGAGGAACTGAGCATCGTCAGTAATTTAAAATAGGACTTGCGTAGTAATAACGAGCAATCAAGGTTTAAGATTACTTTGGGGTTGCTTTGTTCCTTAGATTAGTTCCTCCGTCCCAACTGCGCTACGCTTGACTGCGCTAAACTTGATTGTGCTCTGCTTGGCTGTCGTAATTACAGAAAATCTTGCTTATGCTTAAGTCCTCTTAAAAATTCTGTCATCCTACTATCTTAGGGAACTTTAGATGGTTCTATCTGTCTTGCCAACTTAGGCTTTAGCACTCTTTCTTATACCAATCCTCCAAAGTTATGCAACAGTAGAGGCTGGAGGCAGGAGGTCGCTCTTCTGAAGTTAACTCAACAATGCAGATTGTCTCAATAATTTTGACAGTTGGTATTAATATGTATGCTGACTTACCTACAGTTGATATATTTGTGCTAATTGCCAATTACCAATTAGCAAGTAAAATTTGTGAATTGCCTAAAATCACTGAAATCAGGAGTTAATTGGTAATTAGCAAGTGAACTAGGTAAAATCAGTAAAATCCCGATCTAGCAGTTTTCAATTGGATGAAAGACTACTTTTAATTACCAATTAACAATTTGTTAAGTGTTAACTGTGAGCAATTACCAATAAACGATTAGCCTGCGAGCGTGCAACTAAAAACCTCTACAATTCATGCTATAATTGGTATTTAGGTATATTTTATGATGAAAAATAGAAAATCAAATATTAAAAAATGTGGGTTATTGATTTTTCCTTTCTATTTTTTAATATTTGATTCTTTGGCAACAGCGCAGCCCATTAAACCCGCTGTAGATGGTACGGGAACTTTTGTCACTCCTGAAGGCAACCGCTACGATATTGGCGGCGGTACTCTGTCAAAGGACGGAGCGAATCTTTTCCACAGTTTTCAACAGTTTGGTTTGAGTGAAGGTCAAATTGCTAATTTTTTATCTAATCCAGCGATTAGAAATATCTTGGCTCGTGTTGTGGGTGGGGATGCTTCAATAATTAATGGTTTAATTGCTGTCAGTGGTGGGAATTCTAATCTTTTTTTAATCAATCCGGCAGGTGTTATTTTTGGTGCTAATGCGAGTCTAAATGTGCCCGGTAGCTTCACTGTTACGACTGCTAATGGTATCGGGTTTGGGAGTAATTGGTTGAATGCTGTTGGTGTTAATGATTATGCTGCATTAGTGGGAACGCCTAGTGGTTTTAATTTCAGTGGAGTGCGATCGGGAAGTATAGTTAATGCTGGTCAGTTAGCCGTTTTGCCAGGACAAAATTTAACTTTGCTCGGTGGTACGGTGGTGAATACTGGCAGTCTAACCGCACTAGGGGGTCAAATTACTGTTGCTGCTGTCCCTGGTGAGAATGTGGTTCGCATCAGTCAACAGGGTCTATTGCTGAGTTTAGAGGTGGCGACTTCGCAAGGGGAAGGATCTGCAATACCTGTGGCTAATGTACCTCTTTCTTTACCGCAGTTATTAACGGGTGCTGGCAGTAGTCAGGCGACTGGACTCGCTGTTAATAGTGTTGGGGAAGTGGTTTTGATTGGTTCGGATTTGAAGGTAGAAACCGGGGATACGGTAATTGCACCGAATTCTGCAATACTTGCGGCGGGCTACGCTAACTCACTTCAAGGTCAATCTGCTATACTCTATGGTGCAAATAATCTCACTTTATTGGGAAGTCAATTATATACGAGTGGCAACCTGACTTTGCAAGCACGAAATGGAGTAATCGTTCGCGATCGCCCAGCTAATCCCTTTGTTGCTAGAGTGGGAGGGAGTCTTTACATTCAGGGCGATCGCAGCATTGATATCCTAGCCCTCAATCCGATTCCAGGTATTGCGCCGGGGCCCCAATTCCAAAGCGGGGGCGACTTAAGCTTGGTTAGTGGTGGTAATATTTCCGGCGATTCTCACTTTGCTGCTGGTGGTAGTTTCTCGATTCGGAATTTGTCGGGTGGGCCGGGTAACTTTGTAAGCAGATATGACCCCATATTCAGTTCTGAGGGAGATGTCGTCTTTGGGGACTATACAGGCGTTTCGCTGAAAGTGGAGGCGAAAGGGAGCATTATTGCAGGCAATATTGAGATTACAGGGCCCGATGTTACGGTTTCTGGTTCCGATCCAGATATTGCGATCTTGACCAGTGGCCCGGCGTTGATTTTGCGATCGGGAGTAGTGAGTCTGGCAAATGCTCCTAATCTTCCTCCCGATGCTGCGATTGGAGATACAAATTTTACCTCTTTTCCATCTTCATCCAGCTCAATTACGGTAGGGACGATCTCAGCAGATGGACAGGTGATTTTGTCAGCGGGGGGTGATATTGTCACTAGCGAGATTAACGGTGGGGAAGTGGCGATCGCAACGGGTGGCTCGATTACCACTGCTGGTCTGCTACAGTCAAATGGTGCGATCGCTCTGGAAGCAGCGGGGAATATTTTTACTAATGAGATTTCCAGTGTTGGTAACAACGGCGATGTAAGTCTGACGAGTAGCGGCGGAAATATTGAAGCGGGTGCGATCGATGTGAGTGCTGGCAGTGCGATCGCCATGACTGCCTCTGGAAACTTGGCGGTGGACTCGTTAGTGGGCAATGCAGTTGATGTCGTAGCTAATATAGGTACTGTTAGTATTGGCAGGATAGATGCTAATGGCAATGTGAGCATTTCTGCGGGCGAAAAGCTCTCACTTGGTAGCGTAAACGCTAGCGGAGGCGGCAACAATGTGAGCCTAAGTGCGGGAAATGATATCAGCGTTGAATTCATTAATGCACCTGGGGGTAGCATTGATATCAGAACTCCAGGTTTTTTCCGGGCTTTTGGTACTTTTACAGACAACAATGTTACAGAGGCAAGTATTTCGACTGTTGGCGGTGATGGCGGTGGGCCGATAGTAATTCGGCATGGTGGCGGCGATACTGACCAAGTAACGCCATTTATAGTGGGAGATGCGACAGTGAATGGTACTGCGGGTGCGATCGCTAGCAGTCGTAATAATATCATTCAGCCCCGCCAATCTTTCAGCAACTCTTATACTCAGGGTAATATTCAAATCATTACTACTAACCCAGTAACTCCCACTCCTACGCCAATTCCGACACCGATTCCGACACCGATTCCCACGCCGATTCCGACACCGATTCCGACACCGATTCCCACACCAATTCCCACACCAATTCCCACGCCGATTCCCACGCCGATTCCTACGCCAATTCCGACACCGATTCCCACGCCTACACCAATTTTCACTCCCACTCCGATACCAATTCTCACCCCCACTCCGATATCGCCAACTCCAATACCGCTAACTCCAATATCACCAACTCCAATCCGACCAAATCCTCCTTCAATCCCGATCGCAAACCCATTGCTTCCACTGCAACAAAGTCAAGACCAACGTAACATTTCCCTCGACCTACAAAGACCATCAACTATTTTACAACCAAATTTAATTGAGTTAGGAAATAATCTCCGCAACCTGACTAGCGAAAACGCCAGAGAAGCAGTTTTTAACTCAACATTACGTGCAAACATCGCTCAAAGTTTCAATTCAGGTAATATCATTCAGGCATTAGGACAGATAGAAAAGTCATTCACTCAGGAGTTTGGAGAATACCTGGAACTTAACTTAAATCCGGGGTTTTCTTCTCTCAGCGATATCCAGAAAAGTTTGAAAATAATTGAACAGCGAACTGGCACAAAACCGAGTTTGATTTATGTTTTCTCGCGCCCAGAACAACTAGAATTAGTGCTAGTAACATCATCGGGGTCTATAGTTCACAAGAGTGTCTCGGAAGCTAAGCAGGATGACTTATTCGATGTGGTGACAGAGTTCAGAAATGATATTACTAATCCCCGTTTCCGAAATACCACAATTTACCGTGCCTCTGCACAGTTACTTTACAAGTGGATAGTTGCACCTTTAGAGCAAACTCTGCAAGAGCGCGGCATTGATACGATCGCATTTACTATGGACAAAGGTCTGCGAGGTATCCCCATTGCTGCTTTGCATGATGGGCAAAACTTTTTGATGGAAAAGTACAATCTCAGCCTCATTCCCAGCATTAATTTAACGGATACTCGCTACGTAGATGTCAAAAATTCCCCTGTTTTGGCAATGGGAGCCTCACAATTTATTAATTTAAATCCTTTACCAGCAGTGCCGCTCGAGATCGCTACGATTATGTCAGAATGGCCAGGAGTGGGTTTTCTCAATGAGGGTTTTACTCTCGAAAATTTTAGGCGACAACGGGAGACTCAGCCTTTTGGTATTATTCACCTGGCCACTCACGGGGAGTTTCAACCAGGAACACCCAGCAATTCTTTTATTCAACTGTGGGATAGTCGGCTACAGCTCGATCAACTACAGCAGCTAAGATTGAATGACCCGGCTGTGGAATTATTGGTTTTAAGTGCTTGTAAAACTGCGGTGGGGGATGGTGATGCTGAGTTGGGTTTTGGGGGTTTGGCAGTGCAGGCGGGTGTAAAGACGGCGTTGGCGAGTCTCTGGTATGTCAGTGATGAGGGTACTTTGGCATTGATGACTGAGTTTTATGGGCAGTTAAAGCTAGCACCAATCAAGGCGGCTGCTTTGCGTCAGGCGCAAATGGCGATGCTACGGGGAGAGGTGCGTTTGCAGGGAGGTAAATTACGGGGATCGAAGGGGACGAGTGTTGATTTGCCCGCGCCTCTCCTCAAACTTGGAGATCGGAATTTATCGCATCCTTTCTATTGGTCGGCGTTTGTGATGATTGGCAGCCCTTGGTAAAACTTTATGTAGGAGGGAGAACTAGGGGCTAGGGGCTAGGGACTAGGGGAAGAAGGGAAGAAGGGAATAGAATCAATGGTTTGGTGGAATTCAGAACGTCCTAACGGCCTTGGCAGTTGCTATAAAATTTAGTTATCTAGAAGGGTACGAGGAAAGTGTTGGTGGTTGCTATAGGTTTTGCGATCGCCAACTTTAAAACATAAGATATAGCAATCTTCTTGGCAGTTAGGAAAGGAGCGATCGCTGGAAACCTTGATTCTATTCCCTTCTTCCCTTCTTCCCCTAGCCCCTAACCCCTAGCCCCTTTTTCCCCTAGTCCCTAGCTATAGTATCAACTTGCCTGCGGACAAGGGGAAATACCACTACCCACGCAGGAGTTGTTTAATAGTTCCTACTAATTCCTGTGGGTGAAAAGGCTTAGCGATATAAGCGTCCGCTCCTTGCTTCATGCCCCAGTAGCGATCGAATTCTTCACTTTTACTCGAACACATTACCACAGGTAAATTTTGGGTTTTGGGGTCGCTCTTGAGCCGCCGGCAAACTTCATAGCCATTCATCCGGGGCATAACAATGTCCAGAACGACTAGATCGGGGCAATTCGCTTTGATTTGCTCTAGAGCTTCTACGCCGTCACTGGCGACAGTAACATTCAATCCTCTGCCTTTGAGCAAGTCGGCGATCATCTCCCGCAGGGTAACGCTGTCGTCAACAACCATAACTGTACTCATATATTCCTACCTAGTTTCTGGGTTGAAACTTTAACAAGCAAGGGTAGCGTACCCCAATTTAAATTGTGATTGGTTATATATAGTTTACCCACGTCTCATCATTTCCTTATCATTGCTCTTAATAATTCCGAGAAATCTCGGTTGACACACCTGGGGCTTTTTGCTACTTTATCACTCTATCGTAAAAATAGCATTGTTCCACAAAAAAATGCTCTTAAGGGTAGAGCTTAGAAAACGGCAAGTCTGAGTTTACTCTCAGCGTCCTGGGCGGCGCTATCTCAGGGGAGCATCCCGATTTTGCCTGAAGAGGGAATTTGACCTTTTCCCCGTACCTTTCCCCTCTAAGGCAGGAGACCTGTTTAATTCTACCCAAAAAATTATTTGACCTCTTCCCCAACCCCTCGATCGCGGGGTTCAGAATTTTTGAGCGGTGTTGTTATTTTGAGTACCTAATGTCTCCAGTTGATTGCTGTAAAGGCTTTCAAAATTCACTTGGCGGTGCATTGAGGTTTGGTCTGAGTTTTTAATGCCATTAACGACGGTTCCTAAGACAGAAGCACCGGAAATTTTTAATCCCTCTAGTGCTTTGGTGACGAGAGAGCGATCGGTGCGATCGAGCGCTACTACTAAGATTGTACCGTCGGTGTGAGCAGCGAGGATATGTCCGTCTGCTAGACCAACAAGGGGTGGAGTGTCGTAGATCACTAAGTCGAAAAATGCTTGAAATTGCTCCATGAGATAGAGCATTTTTTTCGATGATAGGAGTTTGATCGGGTCAGGTGGGGTGTAGCCTGCTGTGAGTATGAAGAGGTTGTCTTCGTCTGGCGATCGCTGGATCGCGTCGTTGAGGCTGAGGTCTGTGGCGATCGCATCGCTGAGTCCCCGGACATTGGGTAGGCCTAAGCGCAGATGGAGTTGAGGTAAGCGCAAGTCAGCATCTACGAGTAACACCCGTAGGCCGACGGCCGCTGCTGTCCTTGCCAGATAAAAAGCAATGGTTGACTTGCCATCTCCTGTCACTGCTGAACCGATTACTAAGGAACGCATAGATCTCCCTGGGGTTAGCAAGCGGATGTTTGTGTACAGGGAACGAAAGGCTTCTAAAAAGGAATAATCTAAATCCCCGTGTAACTTACTACCACCCAACTGTAGTTGTGGGCTTTTGCCTAGAGTTCCATCATTAACATTCTTAACTGATGCTCGCTGCTTAGATTTCTTGGTGATTCTCCTAAGTTTTTTCGTCTGGGGAACTAACCCTAACACTGGTAGTTTCGTTCCCCATTTCACTTCTTCTGGGGTATGGAAAACTGTATTGAGCACTTCTATTACAAAGCCTACTGCTACGCCAAATAGGATGCTCAATACTAATGCGATCGCTAAGTTTTTACCTTTATTGGTAACAGTCACCGATAAAGGTTTGCCGAATTCAGTTGTCAGGATCGTGGGTTCATTGATGATCGTCCACGGCGTGTCTTGCTGCCCTACACCTAGTTTGAGGGTTTCTCGTTTAGATAAGAATACCTTCAAGCTCTCTGTCGCTACCCCCAATTCTCGCTCCAAATCTCCATACTGGCGGAGGACGGATGGTAATTCCCTGATATTTGCATTTAGACTATCTTCACTTGCTGTTAAGCTACGTTCTCGAGCTTCTAGCTGCTGGATTTGGCCGGCTACTGTGTCGAGTGTCAATTGAGCTTCTTTCTGTAACAAGCCGCGTACATTTTGCTGCTTTTCTCGCAAAGACTGCATCGGCGGACTGTCTTCCCGAAATTGAGTTGCACTAATTGCCAATTGAGTTTCTAGTGTCTGAAGCTGGCTGATTAAGGTTTCGTAACCTTTCGGGTTAATTGTTACTACCCCGGCCATATTGCCCTGTTCTACCTGCGCTTTCAGGTTACTGTATAGCTTTCTGGTTTCAGCAAGCTGGGCTTGGAGAGTGACTTGGTTAGAGCCAATAGCGTTTCCTTGATCGGCGAAGCTTCTGCTAGTTAATTCTGGTAAACTCAGGTTAGCCTGCTGGCGCAGGGATTGCAGTTGTCGCTGTAGTTGATCGACTCGCATCCGCAGTGCTGGGAGCTGGCTATCAATGTACTCCATGCCCTTTGTAGTCTGTTTTAGACGCTCTTGGCGACTGTACTCTAAATAGTATTTAGAAACTGTATCGAGGACAAACTTAATTTTATCCAGGTCTTTATCCTGGTAAGTAAATTCTATAATTTTCGTGCCCGCTTCTTTACCATCTTTAGCATAAGTAATCCGGCTAATTTTCAACTGATTATTGAGCTTTGTGTAGCTAACTTCTCGATAGTTAGCTTGTAGCTTTTTAACCAGCGGTTCCAGCAGTTTAGGGCTCTTTAGCACTCGCAATAGAGTCTGATAGTCTACCATACTGCTGTCTTCGACAGAGGAACCAACTTTGTTAACTTCATCAGCGCTGAAGTTGGCACTCTGAGACTGGATCAGCAATTGAGACAATCGACCTTCTGCCGTGATTGGCTCTACTAAAACCTGGAAACTGCCTTGATAGAGTCTGGTAATTTGCTTGGTTTTCCACAATACCAACGAGCCAGAAATTCCGCTGAGTATGACCGCGATCGTTACCATGATCCCCATCCTTCTCCGCATTACAGCAAAGAGCCAACCTAAATCTAAAGGCTCTTGATCGCTAGTATCGTTATTCCCTGGAGAGAGGTTGGGCCCTGGTTGAGGCATAGCGCCGTTGCGCTTCGATGTTGTTGGCTGGAAATGATATTCTGTATCCATATTTTTTGATTGCTTCCTTAGCTAATAAAGTGTTATTTAGGCAATCTAATAAGTCCCAAGCTGTTGAGCAATGATAGGAGTGCATTACCAGTGCTTGGTACTGCTAGAAGGGCAGCAGTGGGATTTAAAATCAGGTTAACAGTGTCTACTACTCCGGCTGTGGCGGAGCGTCTGACTACAATGATATCTTGATTTCGGACGAGGGGGTTAGTCTGCTCGTTGATTCCTTGAGTAAAATCAAGTTGTATAATGCGCCGGGAAACAGTGCCATCGAAATTGAGGCGGAGTAGTTCTACGGAACTTTTTTTAGCTCTACTACTGTTGAATCCTCCTGCTGCCATCAGTGCTTGGTTGAGGCTGGTGTTGGTGGGTACCTCTACCAATCCTGGTCTAACTATTTCTCCGACAACGTTGATTTGAATTTTTGCTGGAGAAAAGCTAGCGTCTGCGATCGCAGATATTTCTGCGGGGTTAATTTCCGCAGCAGTAGGAATTATAATCGTATCTCCGTCTTGCAAAATCGTGTCTTGATTGACATCGCCGCTCTCTAAAAGTTGCCAGAGGTTAACACTAAAAATTTGTTCGGAACCGGCACTGGTGGGGCGACGCACCTGCACCTGGCGAATATCCGCTTGAGGCTTGAGGCCTCCAGCTAGCTGAATTGCCCGCGTTACTGTTGGCAGTCCTTGGACGCTTTGGGCGGATAAGGTATCTCCTCCGACTACGACATATCTCCCTGGGCGAGTTACCTCTCCTACCACTGCTACTGTACGAGCTTGACTAGGAGGAGGAGCAAAGGTAGAAATGGCGATTTGACGGGCTTCTGCTAGATTGACTGCTGGTGCTGTAGGTATGAAAATCGCATCTCCATCCCGCAAGGTGATGTCCGCAGATACGGTGCCAGTCTGTAAGTATTGCCATAGGTCAAAGGTTATGACTTGCGCTTGACCAACTCCCCCCGCTCGTCGCCGCACTTCTACTCGCCGAATGTCGGCAATTTGGGTCACGCCCTGAGCTCGTTCAATCGCCTGTACTAAAGTGGGAAATTGGACGGAAGGAACATTACCCGCTCCTGAACTTAAGGGAATACTATAGGAGCCTGGGCGGTTGACTTCTCCTGAAATCCAGACGTTGAGGGGTCGCGTCGCTTGCAAGCTAACTGTAATCTGGGGGCGTTTGAGAACCGGGGCGTAGGCATTAGAAATGGCAGTTGTTGCTTCCTCAAGGGTTAGCCCCTGGATGGAAATACTGCCAATTAGGGGTAACTGGATCACGCCACCTGCCGGAATTTGGTAGTTGCCGCTGAGTTGGGGCAAGTCGAAAATATCGACGCGAATGTTGTCTCCGCCTCCTAAAGTGTAAGTTCCCGTTGCGTTCGAGGAGTTGGCTCCCGAAGGAGGGGGAGCGGCATTCTGTGCAATTTGCTCTTGGGCGACCGTTGGCTGTGGGGAAGCGACACCTGCGATCGCTAACAGGCTCAGACCGGTCAAGAGGGGGACGATTTGTCTGGGCAAACTTGCGTTCGCAATATACAACGTAATTTGCTTCATGATTTTAATCTAACCTAGTGGGCGAAAAACTGCCAAACTGTGGGTTCTCACTAGAAGGCAAAAGGTACCGGGCCTTAGTCAGAAGGAAATATACTTAAGTCATCTGCTCGCTAGATCTGGCAGTTTTGAGAAAGCTTGACTATATTTAAAGACAGACCTGCTCCTAGTTTATTTTTGCTAGACAGTAAATAAAAAGAAATATTTAAGGTCGGTACTACAAATGAAAGAAATTCTCCGCGATCCTCTATTTTTATTAATTATTATAGCGATCGCTCTCATTGTACTGATATTAATTTATCAAGCAGTAGCCAAGAACAAAAAAATCGGGTTAAATCTGGAAAAAATCATTGCTGGCATATTTTTATTTGCGATTTCAGGAGCGTCAGGTGCAGGAGTGATGCCTTTTACTAAGTTGCACCCGCTCGTGATGGCAACGGATCGGACTACACCTCCCACCATCATCGGACAGATCGGAATCTATGCTGCTTTTCTATTCGTATTATTTCCTCGACTGCGCTCTACTCTGAAAGATTATTTAAAAGCGTTCTTAATGACGATGAGTAGCGATCCGTCGTTAGCAATACTTTTATTTATGATCTTATTTTCACTTTTGTGGTCAGATACGAGTGATGTCAGCTTCAAAAATAGTTTAGTGATTTTAGAAGTAACAGTTATCGCTATTTACATAGGAAAGCAATATAGTTGGCAAGAGCTATATCCTTGGTGGCGTGTGGTCAACTTATGTGTTCTGTTGTGGAGCCTGTTGAAAACCAATGCGGATGAGGCTGGATGCTGGAATGGAATACTGGGTCACAAGAACCAGTTTTCATTTTTTATGGCTCAAACAGCGGTTTTATGGTTTTTATTTGCCTTTTATTCACCGAAAAATCGGCGTTTGGCGATTGTTTTTGGTTTGTTGGCTTCCTTGGCAGTCCAAAAAGGGTGTAGCGGAGCAAGCAGAATCTTGGTTATTATCTTATTAGGCCTTTGGTTTTATCTCAGTGTCATCAAAAAATTGCCGGTGCAGTGGGCTGTGATTTCAGTCATACTTTTCCTAATCATCAGCATTTGTCTGGCAATTGTGGTGATTAATAATCTGGAGGCGATCGTTGTTGATGGTCTTAAAAAAGATATGACATTGACGGGGCGAACGGAATTTTGGCCGCAAATCGTAGATAAAATTAACGAGCGTCCCCTTCTGGGGTTTGGAGTTGCTGGTTTTTGGCAACCTTGGCGGGGTTTGGAAAATCCAGCCCACAGTATTATCATCGTTAAAAGCCAATTTGTCCCCCCTCATTCTCACAATGGCTTTTTAGATTTAGCCTGTGATTTAGGTTGGGGAGGATTGATATTATTTATGTTTTCATTTTTAAACAATCTTATCAAAGGAGTCGTATATTTAACTCGCACGCAACTTCCCGAAGCAGGCTTGCCTCTTTTCATCTTGACCTATACACTAATGACAAACCTTACGGAAACAGGTCTTTTTGGGACAACCAGCATTTGGTTTTGGTACATTGTCATGTCAGTCCGCCTGAGTCGAGATATTTCAGTAAAGACTTAAACGAAAAGAGAATTTTTTGAAAAATCACCTGCTTTGTAACGAATTGAAAACTTATGATATTAGACAAGCTCTTTGCGTTTATAGATCAGCTCAGCCCAGGACTACGTAAGGTGATTGCCAACACAACTTGGCTGTTTGCTGACAAGATATTGCAGCTAGGTCTGGGTTTGCTAGTAGGGTTGTGGGTTGCTCGTTACCTACAACCGGAGAGATTTGGTTTGCTCAATTATGCGATGGCGACAGCAGGGCTGTTTGCTCCCATTGCCAGCCTTGGGTTGGGTTCGATCGTGATTCGCGATCTATCTCGGAATTCGTCTAATAAGGAAGAAATTCTAGGTACAGTTTTTGTCCTCAAAAACATTGGTGGCTTGATAGCTTTGTCATTAACCATCGTCACAGTAATTTTTCTAAATCCTACCGAACCCTATACTCAATTGTTAGTAGGAATAACAGCATTAGTAACTCTGTTTCAGCCTTTTGAAACCATCGACTTTTGGTTCCAATCGCAAGTGCAATCAAAATATACCGTTTTGTCTACGAATGCGGCTTATTTGATTATGAGTGTTGTTAAAGTTATCCTCATTAATCTCCGAGCTTCATTGCTCGCATTTTCTTGGATATTTAGTGCTGAATATGCTTTAAGGGCTGTGGGCTTTGTGATTGTTTATGAAGCAAATGGGAATCAGATATTAAGATGGCAATTTAACCGCAAGCTTGCTCTGGAATTGCTCAAGCAAAGCTGGCCGATGATTTTATCCGACTTCATGATCTTTATTTATATGCAGATCGATCAGATCATGATGAAACAACTTAGTAGCGCGGAAGAATTAGGACTGTATGCAGCAGCCGTCAAAGTTTCTGGACTCTGGTATTTTGTGCCTATGGCTATAGTTGGCTCTGTTTTCCCATCGGTTGTTAAAGCTAAAGACATTAGTGAAACTCTTTATACAGAGCGCCTGCAAAAACTTTTATATTTAATGTCTTTAATATCTTATGCAGTTGCAATTCCTGTAATGCTGCTTGCACAGCCGATAGTGATTCTTTTATATGGAAAAAACTATCTTGGTGCTGCCCCCTCTTTAGCGGTTCTGATTTGGGCTGGGCTGTTTGTCTGCTTAGGAATCGCCAGAAGTACATGGCTAATTACAGAAGGATTCTTAAATCTTTCAGCCGCGACAACCGCTGTGGGCGCAGTTGTTAATATTATATTAAACTTTATTTTAATTCCCCGCTATGGTGGTTTGGGAGCAGGGATTGCTACTCTGATTGCACAGATGTCAGCTTCTTATTTAGCCCACGCACTTTACCCGAAAACTAGAAAGATGTTTTGGATGCAAACGAAGGCAATTTTTCTAGTAGATATTATCAAGAAAATAGGTCAATTATCTGCGAGGAGATAAACGGATTTTTGTCAATACATTAAAAGTTAGGAAGTTAGGAAGTTAGGAAGTTACGAAATGAAGAATAATCAGCTAGATATCAAGGTGTAATTTTGCATCGCTCTCATTTGGGCGGTCAAGTCACCGCCAAGATGGTTGTGTTACGGATACTTTTGTGCAAGTCCTGAATGAGTTTTATGAACTTCACAAAATGCAACATAAAGATATTGTAAATTTAATCTACGCTAGCACGTCTAAGCCAATTTGCAGACTATAATTAGAATAATCTTTACTCTCAACCGAGAGCAAGTGATGCCAATCAGTAGGAGTAGATACTTAAAAGGTAAAATAAATATGACTCAAAAGCAGGCTTCCTGAGTATTTTTGCTTTTGCCTTCTGTCTGCTACTGATGACCGAAACAAGTGCGGTAGATTCCGAGAACAATCCATTCTGCGGACACAGAAAGCGCCAACTACAAAGCCTAAAATTGGTCTGAGTCAGTCTTGCCGATACTAAACTATAAGTAGAGTCCAAGTAATGTCCAATTACCAAATTCAAACACCAGTTGCTTTTATTATCTTCAAACGTCCAGATACAACGGCCAAAGTATTTGAAGTAATTCGTCAGATCAAACCTCCTAAATTGTTAGTTGTGGCTGATGGCCCCCGTGCAGATAGACCAGGAGAAGATAAAGAATGCGCTGCGGTTAGGGCTATTATCGATCGAGTAGATTGGGACTGTGAAGTATTGAAAAATTATGCAGATACTAATTTAGGTTGTCGGCAGCGTGTTGCTAGCGGCATAGATTGGATATTTGATACAGTTGAAGAGGCAATTATTATCGAAGATGATTGTCTGCCCGATCCTACATTTTTCCGCTTTGCTGAAGAATTGCTGGAACGCTATCGATACGATCAAAGAGTGATGTCCATTTCTGGTCAAAATGTTCAATTTGGGCGACAGCGAACAGACTATAGCTATTACTTTTCTTGCTATACTCACTGCTGGAGTTGGGCGAGTTGGAGACGAGCTTGGAAACACTACGATTTAGATATGAAGTTGTGGCCAGAAATTCGCGATGGCAATTTTTTAACAGATATTCTCAAAGATCCCCGCGCGGTGAGAGTGTGGACAAATGCTTTCCAACTCTGTTACGAAGGAAAACTAAATACCTGGGATTTTCAATGGGCATTTGCTAGTTTCATTCAAAATGGATTGAACATTATTTCTCAAACCAATTTAGTGTCTAACATTGGTCATGGGGCGGGTGGTACTCATACACCAGATGTTGACAGTCCTTATAATAATATGCCTACAGAACCTCTAGAATTTCCTCTGAAGCATCCTCCCTTTTTGATTCGGGATACCCAAGCAGATAATTTCACCCAAAATACTTTATACGATTACGATCCACCGATGATTAGAAAAGTGCAATACAAACTGAATCAACTCTTAAAAATCAAGGCAATTGCAGTTAATGGCAAGCGTTTATGAAAGTATTACTTCTCAGTTATTCTGATAGAGAAGGGGGTGCAGCCCGTGCAACTTATCGGCTGCATCAAGGTTTAGAACATCTAGGGCTAAGTTCCCAAATCCTTGTACAAAATAAAAGCAGCGACGATCCCAATGTCATTGCGATTAAAGGGAAGCTAGCTCATAAATTTGAAGAAATCAGTTCGACACTCTATAACTTACCTTTGCGGCTGTATTCACACCGCAATTCGGCAATATTTTCTACCCAGTGGCTGCCCGATTCTCTACCTGCGAAAGTGGGTGAAATAGCACCGGATATTATTAATTTACACTGGACTTGTAATGGATTTCTGCAAATAGAAAGTCTGCCTAAGTTTAATAAGCCCATAGTTTGGACGCTCCATGATATGTGGAGTTTTACAGGCGGGTGTCACTATACGGAAGATTGCGATCGCTATACTCAATCTTGCGGTAGTTGCCCGCAACTGCATAGCAGCAAAGACTTCGATCTATCCCGCTGGGTATGGCAACGAAAAGCGAAAGCTTGGAAAAATTTAAGCCTTTGTCTAGTTAGTCCCAGCCAGTGGTTAGCAAAATGCGCCAGTGAAAGCTCCCTTTTCAAAGGGTATAGAATAGAAGTTATCCCCAATGGGCTTGACACTCAAACTTTCAAGCCTATTAACCGCCTACAGGCACGAACCATCTTAAATTTACCTCAAGACAAACAACTAATATTATTTGGAGCTATGCAGGGAACAGGCGATCGCTGGAAGGGATTTTCCTTACTTCAGTCAGCAATTAAAGAGTTAAGTCAATCTCACAACCCAGAAGAATTGGAACTCATAGTTTTCGGTGCATCAAAACCTACCGAACAGTCCGAGCTCGGTTTTAAGGTACGCTATCTAGGCAAATTGTACGACGATAGTACCTTAGCCCTTGCCTATTCAGCGGCTGATGTGATGGTAGTGCCTTCAGTGTATGAAGCATTTGGTCAAACCGCCTCAGAATCACTCGCCTGCGGCACTCCCGTCGTTGCCTTTAATGCCACAGGCTTAAAAGATATCGTCGATCATCAACAAAATGGTTACTTAGCCCAACCTTACAAAAGCGAAGATTTAGCCCAAGGTATTACGTGGGTATTAGAAAACCCAGAAAGACATCAAAAACTTGGCGCTAACGGCCGTCAAAAAGCTGAGCGAGAATTTAGCGAAGAATTACAAGCAAGTCGATATCTATCTATTTTTAAAGAATTATTACCATCTAATTCGATCTCAGATTTGAGTGGGAATATAATCTCTCTTTTGTGAAGCTAATCTAAAATCAAGTCAACAAATTATTGAAGGTTAAGGTCTAATATGCTGAGAGTTGTCTACGACCATCAAGTTTTTAGCTGGCAGAAATATGGTGGTATTTCCAGATATATATATGAGCTAGCAACTCAGCTCGCTCAATCTGAGAATATAGAGGTGAGGATTTTAGCGATTGCTTATGTCAACGAGTATTTGAAAAATTATAAATCCAACAATAAATCGAACTTAATTGTTGGATTTCCTATTCCTGATACTCGGAGAAAAAAAATCTATGAATTAGTTGAAAAATTCAATCACGAGTTGTCCGTAATTTGGCTGAAAAAATATCCTTACGATATTTTACACAAAACTTATTACAGTTCTGAAAATCTCGTAACAGATCCGCGAGTGAAAGTGGTAGTTACGGTTCACGACATGATCCACGAAAAGTTCAGTCAGTTTTTCAATAGCAAAAAAATCTTTAATACCCAAGAAGATCCAACAGCTTTGGTAAAAAAAGAAGCTGTGCAGCAAGCCGATAGAATTATTTGTGTTTCGGAAAACACCAAAAAAGATTTAATAGAAATCTTAAATGTAGAACCGAGCAAGATATCTGTAGTCTATCACGGCTACTCCTTAAATACCTATGCTAGCGATACTGTTGCTCCCAAAATCCCTCATCCCTATATTTTATACGTAGGAGAAAGAGGAACTTACAAAAACTTTAAAACTCTATTGCAAGCCTATGCTAGTTCCAGTCAATTACGAAATAATTTTCAGCTCATATGCTTTGGAAGTCGTGTATTTTCTAGTGAAGAAATCAATAATATTAGCGAACTTGGACTTCCAAAAGGTAAAGTGATTCATGTTTCAGGAGATGACAAATTTCTGGCAAGTTTATATCAAAATGCTGCACTTTTTGTTTATCCTTCGCTTTACGAAGGGTTTGGGATGCCGCTGTTAGAGGCAATGGCACTTAAATGTCCGGTTGCTTGCAGTAATACAAGTTCTATGCCTGAAGTAGTCGGAGAAGCAGCCGAATTATTTGACCCGCATCAACCTGATAATATTGCTGAAGCTATGGAAAAAGTTTTGTTTGCAACGGAGACAACTGAAAAATTAATCCAACTCGGCACAGAAAGAATCAAGCTTTTCTCTTGGGAGAATTGTGCGGAACAAACCAAACAAGTTTACTTATCTCTGTTATAATTTTATTGAGTGATGTACGGGAGGAAAATAGATGGATCGTTTTCACTTAGTAGTTTTTAATTACGAACGAATTTCCCTGTTTTTAGACAATTTTGACAAAATCAGGAACTTCGATCCAGAGCAAGATAAAATTTATATCTTAGACTGCTCTTCTAATCATAAAAAAGAACAAGAAAAAGTGGCCTTTTTCTTACAAGAAAAATGCTGGGAGTTCAACAAACAAGTTCATTACATAGTTAGAAGAAATTGGGGAATTGACCAAGGTGCTAGAATAGACTACTTTGGTTTATTAATAGATAATTACTTTGATTCTCCGCCTAAATATATCTGGCAGTTTCAGGAACACTATCTCGATTTGACATCTCCTGCTAGTAGATATCCCCTAGAATTCCCCACAATTGGAGGTCAAATTAAAGCTGACGTAAGTCCAGATAACCTGATTGTAGATTTAGATGAATGTGAGAAAATTTATGAGCAAGACCCCGCCGTTACAATGCTTTATGCGGCTCGCTTAAAAATGATATTATTTTCCCACACAGATAGCAGAGAATGGTTTTACGCTAACGGAGGAAACTATTTTATCCGAACATCTTACGTACTGCAAGTCTACAATCATAATCTTTTGGATAGCTACAAAATGATTTTCGATGGCAAGTCAGATTGGACTTTGTTCGTGGAAATGGATCAAGGCTATCGATTAACACAAAAAGGAGTAAAATGGTATGACTTAGTAAGTGGCTACAGTTTTGACCTGCCGCAGACCTTAAGAAATTTGGAAACAGCCAACAATATCGTTCTGCAACAAGATAAAGAACATAATCACGAAGATTATTATAGTCCCTTATACGATCGATATCAACAACGTTGCTTAAAAGCTTTAAATACTTCCCCCTGGCTCAGAAAAATTTTAATTACAAAGGCTTTTCTTATAGATAGCCTCAAGATAACATTGAGGAAGATCAAACGCACCTTACTCCCGCGTCAATCACAAAAGGTAACAGTTCTTAGAGAAGGAAAGCTCAAAAAACTTTGACGATATTATGGAAGAATCAGCTAATTTAGAAAACATGAACACTACTAGAATTTCAGTCCTTCTAACTTGCTTCAACCGCAAACAAAAAACCTTGGCTTGCTTAGAGGCCTTGTTCAACCAAAATCTACCCGCCGATGTTAGCCTCACCACCTATTTAGTAGATGATGCTAGCACTGATGGTACGGCGGAGGTTGTCAGTGAAACTTATCCTCAAGTCAAGATTTTTCATGGTGATGGCAACTTATTTTGGAACGGTGGAATGCGCTTTGCTTTTACTGAAGCCATGAAAGACGATCCCGATTACTACCTCTGGCTCAATGACGATACCATCTTATATCCAGAAGCCGTCAGTACCTTGTTAGCAACGAGCAAGGAACTATTAGAACGAGGAGAAACCAAAGCAATTGTATCGGGTTCAACCTGCGATCCCCAAACAGGTAAAACTACTTACGGCGGCGTTGTGCGAGATAACTTCTTACTCCCTTTTCGATATCGCGTTCTAGAACCGGCTCAAGAAGTTCAAAGTTGTGGAACCATACATGGTAATTGCGTCCTAATTCCTCGCAACGTTGCTCAAATTGTCGGCAATCTCGATCCTGCCTTTGTCCACTACATAGCTGACTGGGACTATGGCTTGCGAGCGAAGCAAAAAGGATGTACAGTTTGGATTGCAAAGGGTCATCTAGCAACTTGCTCTCTAAATCCGCAAGTGACACAAACTGCGGCATCAAATCTGACGGAAGGCTTGCAAAAAATGAGTACACCTAAAGGTTTAGCCTTTAAAGATGCGACTCTGCAACCTGCTAGTGAGTGGAAAGTATTTACTCAGCGCCACGGAGGTTTGTTCTGGCCAATTTATTGGCTGTTACCTTATCGAAGATTAGTGTGGCTTTCAGTCTTGGCTAAACTAGGATTAACTAACAACAAAAACTAAGGTGAAGAGGATGCAGAATCGGGATCAAATTCGCATTGCTTGGCTTGTCCCTGATGTCGAACTGGGAGCATACTGGCAACCAGTCTTGAGAGAATTTACTAAAATTTTTAAGCAGACTAAGTTTTATACCGGTCGCGTTTGGCCGGGATTTGATGAAACGCTACCAGGAGCTTCGGCAATTGAAATAGTAGGGGAGACTAAATTTGTTGAAACGACTAAGATAGAGATGGGTTACGATCGCGGCTTTCTGATGGTATCTCCGAGTATTATTGGTTACTTGCTGCAATTTCGACCTCATGTGGTTTTTCCTCAAGCTTTTTCGCTGTGGACTGTCTTGACAGTAGTCCTCAAACCGCTTTGTGGTTGGCGAATTGCAATTATTTACGATGGCAGTTCCCCCAACTCTGACTTTCGAGATTCGGGTTTTCGGACTTTTGCTCGACGCATTTTAGCTCGGTTTGCTGATGCCTTTGTTTCTAACAGCCAAGCGGGAACAAAATATCTGGTGGAAGTGCTAAATGCTCAACCAGACGAAGTTTTTACTAGAACTTATCTAGTTCCTGATACGGAAGCTCTGATGAAAAGATTGGAAAAAACAACTGTGCCTAATTTGCAGTTGCAGCGCCCAATCTTTCTCTATGTAGGGCGGATTACAGCTAGGAAGGGAATTAAGACTTTGTTAGAAGCTTGTGCAGTTCTAAAAAGTCATGGTTACTCTAATTATACGCTGCTAATTGTTGGTAAGGGAGATCAACGAGAGGAGCTTGAAGCGTTTATTAAAGAGCGCGAACTTCAAGAGCAAATAACTTGGGTGGGATGGGTTGAGTATGGAAGTTTGGGAGCTTACTTTCAGCAAGCTGATATTTTTGTATTTCCTACTTTTGAGGATGTCTGGGGGATGGTGGTGCCAGAGGCGATGGTGTTTGGTAAACCGATACTTTGTTCTAATGCAGCGGCTGCCTGTGAGCTGATTGTAGAAGGAGAAAATGGTTACATTTTCGATCCCCACGATCCTCAAAGGTTAGCGGAGGGGATGCGTCGTTTTCTGGATAATCCCGATTTAATACAGTCAATGGGAGAGTGTTCTCGTCAGTTAATTGCTCGCACAACTCCTACCAGTGCTGCTGAAGCTTATGCCGAAGTTACATCATTTTTAATGGGGGACAGTTAGTTGTTCGTTGTCGGTAGTTGGTGTTATTTTGTGCTCGCCAGCCTCAAATCCCAAAAGGTTAAAATTTGTTACTGTGACACTTGATACTATGGAAGGTGGGCTTGAGAATAACAACGACCTCAATAATACCAAATCCCAGGGGGAAAACTATTTTAATCCTAGCGATGAGAAAAATGAACCACTAGCCACTAGCCACTAACGACGAACGAGTAACCACCAACAACTAACAATCTACAGATGAAAATTCTTTTATCTGCCTTTGCCTGCGAACCCGGACAGGGTTCCGAAGAAGGAGTGGGCTGGAATACGGTGGTAGAAGCAGCAAAACACCAAGAAGTCTGGGTACTAACTCGCACCTTTTACCGTGAAGCTATTGAAGCTGAACTTGCTGAACGCCCGATCGCGAACCTACACTTTATCTATATTGAGCCTCTAGGTTGGAAAGAAAACTTTAAAGGCAGACAGGGGGGAGTGCAACTGCACTACTATCTGTGGCAAATTTTGGCTTATTTTGTGGCGCGATCGCTCCACCGTAAAATAGGTTTTGATATCGCCCGCCACGTTACCTACGTTAAATTTTGGTCGCCTAGTTTCATCTCGCTGCTGCCAATTCCTTTTATTTGGGGCCCCGTAGGCGGCGGTGAAGCAGCTCCCAGACCTTTTTGGAAAGATTTTAGCTTTAAGGGAAAACTTTACGAAACAGCGCGAGAATGGGCGCAGAAGCTAGGCGCAAGCGATCCGTTTGCGAGGATAACTGCCCGACGTAGCGTCTTAGCCTTGGCGACAACAGAGGATACGGCGAAGCGGGTGCGGGCTATGGGTGCGAAAAAGGTACAGGTGCTTTCCGAAGCCTATCTGTCAAAGACAGAGATGGCGAGGCTAAGAGAGTACAAGCTGCCGGAGGCTTCCCCGATCAGATTTATCAGTATGGGGCGGCTGCTGCACTGGAAAGGCTATCACCTAGCGGTGCGGGCATTTGGTATTGCCAACTTGCCCAATACTGAATATTGGCTGCTGGGAGATGGCCCAGAACGCGATCGCCTTGAGTCTCTAATTGCAGAATTGGGCATTGCTTCTCAAGTTAAGTTGTGGGGAAGGCTGCCACGTCAGGAAAGTTTGGGTAAGCTAGAGGAATCTCATGTATTGATTCATCCTAGCTTGCACGATTCAGGTGGGTGGACGTGCCTAGAAGGGATGGCTGCGGGTCGTCCGATCGTCTGTTTCGATCTGGGAGGCCCGGCTACCCAAGTGACCGCTGAAACGGGCATAAAAGTGCCTGGTTATCATCCCAAACAGGCAGTCAATGACTTAGCTGAGGCGATCGCGCGTTTGGCCGACGATCCAGAGTTGCGATCGCGCATGGGTCAAGCAGGTCAAAAACGGGTGGCAGAGGTATATGATTGGGATGTCAACGGTCAGTTCTTCGCTCAGTTGTGCGAAGACATCGTTGCCCAACAAAAATATAAACTTTGACTGGGTGCATTGGTTATTAGTTAGGAGTTATAGGTCAAAAAGTCCCTGTAATAAATAACAAATAATCTCTACAAAATTCACAATCCAAAATCTAACATCTAAAATCGAATGAGCGTTGTAATCATTACTGGATCGGCTGGTTTAATTGGTTCCGAGGCATCTAATTTTTTTGCCAGCCAGGGATTTGATGTGGTGGGAATTGATAATGATATGCGCCGCGTATTTTTTGGAGACGAAGCCTCCACTACTTGGAATCGGCAACGGTTAGAGCAATCCTTAAAAGGCAAATATCACCATGTCGAAGCAGATATTCGCGATTATGAAGCCATTGCTAAGGTTTTTAAGCAGTATGGTTCTGATATTAAGTTAGTAATTCATACCGCAGCTCAACCCTCTCACGATTGGGCCGCGCGGGAACCTCTGACAGATTTTACTGTCAATGCCAACGGCACGCTAAACCTGCTGGAAGCAACCCGACAATATGCAATTGAATCTCCATTTATTTTCACTTCAACTAACAAAGTTTACGGCGATACCCCTAACCGTTTGCCCTTGATAGAATTAGAGCATCGTTGGGAAATCGATCCTAGTCATACCTATGTAGGCGGCATCCGAGAAGATATGTCGATTGACCACACCTTGCATAGTTTATTTGGTGCTTCTAAGGTAGCGGCTGATGTTTTAGTTCAGGAATACGGCCGCTATTTTAATATGAAAACTGCCTGTTTTCGGGGGGGATGTCTGACTGGGCCCAATCACTCTGGTACTCAATTGCATGGGTTTTTAGCTTATTTAATGAAGTGTGCCGCAATGGGTACTCCTTACACAGTTTTTGGTTACAAAGGCAAGCAAGTGCGTGACAATATTCACAGCGCGGACTTAATTGCTGCATTCTATGAATTTTTTAAAGCTCCCAGAGTAGCAGAGGTTTACAATGCTGGCGGAGGTCGCCATAGCAATTGTTCAATGCTAGAAGGCATTCAGATGTGCGAAGAGATTACTGGTCGCAAAATGAATTGGAATTATGGGGAAACTAATCGAGTTGGCGATCATATTTGGTGGATTAGCGATAATGGGCGATTTGCCAGTCATTATCCCGAATGGCAGATGAAATATAATGTCAAACAAATCCTTGAAGAGATTTACGAATTTAACCGCGATCGTTGGTTAAAAGAGGTAGCATAATGATAGATCAAGGGAAGAAAAATGTCATTGGTGTTTTGGTAAATTCTCTAGATTATGAAGCGGCTGTTAGCACCATTATTACGGCCGCTCACCAACACCAACCAATGTCTATTTCCGCTCTCGCAGTTCATGGCGTAATGACGGGAGTTCTTGACAGAATTCATCGCTACCGACTCAATCATTTTGACTTAGTATTGCCAGACGGACAACCTGTAAGATGGGCATTAAATTTGCTCTATCATGCAGGGCTCCCCGATCGCGTTTGCGGGCCAACTACGATGTTATTAGTGTGCGAACGTGCAGCAGAAGAGGGATTGCCTATTTACTTGTACGGTTCTAAACCTTCCGTACTTGAAGCTTTATCCCACAATCTTTGCAAGCGTTTTCCTAAGTTAGTAATTGCGGGTTCTCAACCTTCTCGATTTAAGCAAGTTTCTGCGGAAGAAAAACGAGAAATTGTAGAACAAATTCGCAAAAGTGGGGCCGCAATTACTTTCGTTGGTTTGGGTTGTCCTCGGCAAGAAGTTTGGGCTTATGAATATCGCAATGATTTGTCAATGCCATTAATGGCTGTAGGTGCAGCTTACGATTTTCATGCTGGTAATTTGGCTAAAGCTCCTGAGTTTTTAGCTAGTTTAGGTTTAGAATGGGTATTTCGCTTGGCAATGGAACCGAAGCGTCTTTGGAAGCGATATCTTTTACTAAATCCGCTTTATATTTGGCTGTTTACTTTGCAGTCTTTGAACTTAAAGCGATTCGATCCTCAAGACACAGATCCCCCTTTGGAGGAAATGCGTTACGGCTAGGAATTTTAATACAGCATATTTCAGGTTTATGAAGGGACACGGCAATACTTATTGGTGTCAACTTAAAGCCGAAAGCCGCCAGGGACTTAAGTCCCTGGCTAATAGCTAAAGTCCTCTGAAGAGGACTTTAGAACTGCTTAGTCCTCTTGAGAGGACTTTAGTTTTGAGGCAGGGGTTTTAACCCCTGACGGACTAATAGTTGTGACCTTAAGTTGATATAATTGGCAATACCGTGTCCCTACTTGTTATCCTGACTATCTGCCACTGTAAGCGTTGATTCGTTCTTTGATAAACTTGATATAAAAATGCTTGAAAGTGGACTTAACCACGCGAGGCATTCCGAAATCTATCGGCATCATAGTTTCGGGTAGTTTCCAATCCAAAATCTTTAATTCTTCCGGTTGCAACAGGGGAAAATCAATTGCTTCTAAATTCGAGCAAAAACCCAATCTTATAGATGCCGCTACTGTGGGAACGCTTGCGGGTTCTACATTGACAATTTCTATTATAGAGCGATCTAGAGCAAATACATCGGACGACGCACCTAAAATCCCTAAATAGCGAGGTTCACCGCCGCTTGGGCCATTGCCTTCGTGACCAATGATGCCATCAATAATTGTCAAATTTGGGTTAATTGCCCGTGCGGTTTCTGCTAGCATTGTGCCAAAACGAGCGCTATCTTTACCTGCTTCCATGTGCCACCATGCTTTCATTTTTCCGGGGACACAACCGAACAGGTTTTTAACTCCCATTGTCACGGTTAATTGTGCGTGAGATTTCAGCTTGGGGATGTTAATGACTACATCTGCTTCCATTGCTTCTTTGCACAATCGCAAATGATTAAATTCCTCGCTGACTGTCTGATAACGCTTGCCTTGAAACTCAACTATTGGCAAATTTAGTTCTTCTAAAAAGGGCAAATAACCGTTAGCTTTGGCGACACCAATTGCACTCCCAAAAGCGGGACTATCTCCTAAAAATGGTTTACCACCTGCTGCGATTACCATTTTAGCAATGCAGTAAACTAATTCTGGGCGGGTGACGCATTCTTTAGTCGGGCGAGAACCAGTTAAAAGGTTAGGTTTGAGAAGGACGCGATCGCCTTTTTTCACAAAGGCACTCATCCCGCCTAGCGGTTCTAGCAGATTTTCTAGCGATTCCTGCAAGGCATGGAAATCGTAAGATTTGGCGCGAATCAAACTAACTTTAGCCATAAGTTAAGTAAGGAAGAAAGAAGAAAGGAAATGCAATCAAAAGAAATATTTTAGCAATTAAGAATTTTTAGAAAATTCTTGAAGTTGGCGAGAATTTTATTCAGTTGGAAATCTACCGGTTGCCGCCCGCTGCATGGTGGTGATTCGCTGAGAGTTAGGGAAAGTTCCCTCTCCTTGAATTTGAGGTATGGGCGGTTTTACTTCTACTTTTATCACCTTGGCTGTGTAGACGATCACTGTTTGATCGATTAAATGGAATGTTAACACAGGTTGCGCTAACAATTGGGGTAATTGTTGACTGAAGGTAGCGGCGGGAACAGGGATATTAAATGCTTCTGATTGACCGTTATCAAAATAAAAGGTAACTTGTGTCGCGTTGGTTTGGGCCTGGGTAGCAAAGGAACTTCTCATAATTTTTTAGTGGTTTTATTGGGGATAATTGCTAATGCCTAATTGGTAATCTCACTTGCTTGAATAACCGCTATATTTTGCACCATTGTCAATAAGAGACTTCCTTTCGGGGTGGGGGCGGGTTTATTTAGCCTCTTAGTACCTTTAAAACTTTTAGCGAACCCGCCCTCATAAGGGGCTTTGTCTATTCTTGAGAGTGGCGCAATACCTCAAATGCTCCCAAACTTATGTTCTTAATTGCAATTAGCTATTAGCCATTAACAATTAGCCATTAGCAATTTATTTCTGGCATAGCACTCATTTTATCTAAATCGAGAACTTTTGCCAAGTCTTCAGCACTCATTAAACCACGCTCTAGGACTATTTGCCGCAAAGATTTACCAGTTTCTAAAGATTCTTTGGCGACGGCGGCGGCGTTGAGATAGCCAATATCTGGGTTAAGCGCGGTGACAAGGGCGAGACTACCTTCAGCATAAGCGAGACAGCGATCGCTTTTGGCTTCTATTCCCTCCAGACACTTTTTACTGAGTGCGTTGATGGTATTGCCTAAAATTTCGATACTTTGAATCAAATTATAAGCAATGAGCGGCATCATTACATTCAATTCTAATTGTCCAGCTTGGGCGGCGAGGGCGATCGCGCTATCATAACCCATTACTTGAAAGCATACCATTGATGTCATTTCTGCCATCACGGGATTGTATTTACCGGGCATAATTGACGATCCCGGCTGTACGGGGGGCAATTGAATTTCTTTAAAACCAGTTTTTGGCCCTGAATCCATCAATCGTAAATCATGAGAAATTTTAACACAATCTTGGGCTAAATTGCGGATAGCGCCAGATACATTGACAAAGGGGGCCATACTCTGCATGGCGGCCATTAAATGTGGTGCGGGTTTAAGGGGTCGATCGATTAATTCGGAGAGAATTTTCGCGGCGCGATCGCAATATTGCGGATGGGTATTTAAGCCTGTACCGGCAGCGCTACCACCTAATCCTAATAATGTCAAGTCGCCGGAGGCAAGTTCAATTCTGTTGTAATGTTCTGTCAGAATTTGTGCCCAAGCGCGGAAGGTTTCACCTAATCGTATAGGGACGGCATCTTGAAGGTGAGTGCGACCAGATTTGACAATATCTTTAAATTCTTCGGCTTTGTTGTCAAGGGCGGAAATTGCATTAGATAAAGCCGGGAAAAGCGTCCTTTCTAAAGCTAAAAGTCCACCAATGCGAATCGCAGTCGGAATCACATCATTAGTCGATTGACCGTAATTAACATGATCGTTAGGACTAACTCGTTTATAGTTGCCTTTTTCATCTCCTAAAATTTCTAAAGCGCGATTTGCTAGGACTTCGTTAACATTCATGTGGTGAGAAGTTCCAGCGCCAGCTTGATAAACATCAACTACGAATTGATCGCGCAACTTACCTGCTAGGATTTCATCGATCGCTTGCACAATTGCTTGACTAATATCTTGGGGAATGCAGCCTAATTCGCCATTCGCGATCGCGGTGGCTTTCTTAATCAGAATACAGGCATCAATATAAGTTGGTAATGGTTTGATGCCACTAATAGGAAAATTTTCGACGGCGCGGAGAGTTTGGATACCATAATATACGGTAGATGGGATTTGTTTATCTCCCATTGAGTCGCGTTCTGTGCGGTAGGTTACGGTTTGTGGTTCTGTCATATTCGGGAGTTGGTGATAATATCGAATTATCGCACATTTAGAGGGAATTGCATTGACGAGTGAGGTTGAAAGAGAGGAATTAATTCGCCAACTGCGGGAGACTGGAGTTAAGCATAACCCAGATAACATTCTGCGGATTGCTAAATTGTCGGATGGTAGGATTGTTTTTTAGAGATTGGCAATGATATGGTGCAAAGAATTAAGCTGATGGCTGATTTTGATTGTTATCCCCTGTGGGATAGAGATGATGGCGGTGACATTGAACCCTGGGAGTTACCGCTGAGTGAGGAAACCATTGAAAGATTACTCAATTGGCAAAAGATTTATGATGGAATTATTGATTGGGACGATCCAGCTTCGGCGGGTTTTGCAAGCGAACAGGAAGAGATAGCTTTTGAAAGAGAAGGGATTAGTTTGTGGCAGCAACTTCAAAAGGAATTGGGAGATGAGTACGAAATTGTTTATTTTAGCCAATTGCAGCATCGGATTGTAAGCCATCTGGATGAATTGGAGGAAATTGATGTTTTCCAAAAGGCGGAAATTGCTTGATTAAATTGAGACTCAATCCGGTTTTATCACCCTTTTTTAAGGAACCATAGAGAATCAGAAGTACAGAGGAAAGAAGAAGAGAATAAAGGAGTTATTTAAAACCGGATATTGATTTAGTAAGGACTTATGCAAAACAACCTAACATTTTAACTTCACAGGCCAAATTCCAAAACCAATTAACCGGCCTGGAATATCCCGCAAAATTGGCAACCGCAAAAAACCCGGTAATGTAAACGGTTTGTCGCCATCCAGAGCACGGGCAATAATTTGTTGCTGAATTTGATTTTGAAAAGCCTGAATCGCTTTAATCGGGCATTCTCTCTGCCGTTGTACTTCTGCTAAATCCCACAGATGTAAACTGCCATTTTTTAATGGTTCGCTGAGGATATTAGCCGCCACGATTGCATCTTGAACAGCATAATTAATCCCCACACCACCAACAGGAGACATCGTGTGGGCCGCATCACCAATTAGCAACAACCCGTCGCGATACCACTGGGGAAGTCGATTCGATTCCACCGAGAGAAAAGCCATTTCTGACCAATCTTTGAGATGGTGGACGCGATCGCGAAATTCTGGCGCTAAATCCACGATCGCACGTTGCAATGTCTCAATACCATCAGCGCGAAGCTTTTGATAACTACCTTTGAGAATCACATAACCTAGCTGCCAATAATCGAGGCGATCGATAATCGCTAACAGGTGTCCGTCACGGATGCGGCCGTCTAAACCTTTCCCCTTTGGATCTTGTGGCGATCGCGGTAAACGAAACCAGAGAACATCCATCGGTGGGGAAGTTTTAATCGGTTCAAAACCTGCCAGTTGACGGAGACGGGAAAATCGGCCATCTGCGCCAATAGTCAGAGGCGATCGCACTTCATGCCAACCCCCTTTACCTCGATAGCGGACACCCCGAATCATCCCTTTTTCTGCAATCAGTTCCTGCACATTTGCACCCATGATTAACTGGAAATCCGGGTACTTTTTCGCCTCAGTCGCGATCGTTTCTAAAAATTTGACTTGGGGGAGAAGAGTGATATAAGGAAAGCGAGTTTTGAGACGACTAAAATCCGCCGCCTTCAGACTTCCGGTGGGTGTTTTAAAAGTGAGTTCGTGAATTTTGCTATGAGGTAATTCTAACAGGCGATCGGCTAAACCAAGTCGATCCATTAATTCCATTGTTGATGGGTGAATCGTGTCGCCCCGAAATTCGCGATCGAAATCCTGATGCAATTCTAAGAGGGTGACTGGGATGCCTTGGCGGGCTAAAAGTAAGCCGAGAACCACTCCCGCCGGGCCGCCGCCAACGATGCAGCAAGTAGTTTCCTGTACGTCAACAATCTCATGGTGATCGGTCATTGATTTCAAGGATTGAGGTAATTTGTACTTACGGAAATTTTAGTCTATTTTGCTACGATCGTGTCAAAGATATAGGACTTACTATGGAATCCCTGAAACCTGGTTTATGAGAGAATCTGTGGATAAAGGCGAAGTATTTTCGTCAAAAAACCCGGTTTATGAGGTTGGGTGCGTAAGTCCTGATATATTTGCAGCAATAGCAAAAGATCGTCGCTTTTCTCCCCTTCATAATATAATAGATGTCGGTGAGGAGCGAGAGAATGTTAACTAGACAATGACAACTGATTTTGAGTGGGATCGAGAAAAGGAAACAAAAAATATTAGAAAACACGGAGTTGCTTTTGATGAAGCACAGACTATTTTCGACGATCCATTTTTCCTTTCCATTGATGACCCCATACACGCCGTAGGCGAAACACGCTTTTTAGCAATTGGTTATTCTATGCACCAAAGACTACTAGCAGTGGTTTACACAGAGCGAGGCAATGCAACTCGAATTATTAATGCTAGAATGGTAACTAACTGGGAAAGGAGTATTTATGAACAAGGCAATTAATCCGATTGATGATTATGAAATGCCAGATGACTACTCAGAACTACTAGCGGGATATGATTTTAGCAAAGTAGTAAGAGGTAAATCTCGCCAATCTCATCCAAATCGACAAAAACCTCTAGTAAAAATTACTGGCAAAGACGGCGATAGATATGTGACCATCAGCAGGATAGAAGGCAAAGGAATTATTACACCTGATGGCAACCTACAAGTACAGTTTTTATCAGATGTTCCCCCAGGAAACCGCAGCGTTATCCTGACAATCAAAAAAATAGATGACTCAAACAATGATAGCTCAATCTCTAATAAAAATAAGAACAAAGAGGCGAGAATAACAACCATTGAAGCCTCAGCTATGATTGCACCAGATGGCAAACTTACAGCACAAGTTCCCTCTGAGATTATCCCTGGAAATTACCAAGTTTTCCTCAGAATAGAAGAACCAAGAGAACCAACTCCAGCAGAAATTGAGGAAAGTGAATCACACCTAACCACCCCACACCTAAGACAATCTTTAATAAAAACGGTCGAAAACTGACCCTGTTGCTAAAGCTTTGTTAGAGTTATCCTGTAAATCTATATAACTCCACAACCCGTCACGACGCGATCGCTAAATGACTCAAACCTCTACCCCAACCAAAACCAAGACTGACCTATTTTCCTTGACAATTGCCCCCGCCCGTGTCATCCGGGGCAAAAATGCGATGGCTGCGCCGGCCGAAGGCATCGCGCAATCAATAGATGCGATCGCCCAACTTGGCAACCGCCCCCTGATCGTCGGCGGCAAAAACTCCCTCGCAGCCATTCAACCCTACCTCGAAAATCAGCCGTTAGAGGTCGCCCAAGCCACCTACGGCCAAGATTGTAGCGAAAATAGCCTCAAAACCCTCCACGAAGCCGCGATCGCCCACAAAGCCGATTTCATCATCGGAGTCGGCGGCGGTAAAGCCCTCGATACCGCCAAACTCCTAGCCTACCAGCGCCAAATCCCGATCGCCACCATCCCCACATCCGCCGCCACCTGCGCCGCCTGGACAGCTTTATCTAACATCTACTCAGACCGAGGCGCATTCCTCTACGATGTCAGCCTCGCCAAATGTCCCGACTTACTGATCCTCGACTACAGCTTGATTCAAACCGCCCCCCAACGGACATTAGTAGCGGGAATTGGAGATGCGATCGCCAAATGGTATGAAGCCTCAGTTAGCAGCGGCCACTCCGAACAAACCATGATTATCGCCGCCGTCCAACAAGCCAGAGTCCTCCGCGATATCTTATTCCAAAAATCAGTTCCCGCCCTCCAACAACCAGGAAGCGAAATCTGGCAAGAAGTCGTAGACGCTACCACCCTCCTCGCAGGCGTAATCGGCGGTATCGGCGGGGCCCAATGTCGGACAGTAGCCGCCCACGCCGTCCATAACGGCCTCACCCACCTCCACCGCAAGGGAACCCTACACGGCGAAAAAGTAGCTTATGGGATCTTAGTGCAATTGCGGCTAGAAGAAATGCTGCAAAACTCCCAACTTGCAGCCTCAGCCCGCCAACAACTAATCAAATTTTATAGCGAAATCGGCTTACCCCAAACCTTAGCGGATCTAGGGTTAACCGATATCACCCTCGCCGAATTGCAAAACGCCGCCGAAATCGCCTGTCAACCTAACTCCGACATCCACCGCCTACCCTTCAAAGTCACCCCCGAACAACTCATGGCCGCGATGGTATCGACTACCGCCCCGATCGAAACAGGGCGTAACAACCTCGCAGCGACACTAGCCAACGAACAACCCTAAAAAATCAATAGGACTTATGCAGAACATCACTCTGTCATGGCGATCGCAACGAAGCAATGCCTTAGTTTTTGGTACAAAATGCCTAAGTCGCGATTAAAATGTAACCGCAGATACACGCAGATTGCTATGATGATTATCCGCCCGATCTCCGGTTAAAAATCAACTCCCTCTGTGCCTTTGCGCCTCTGCGGTTCGTTATTAAATAAAAACCTTATTTCCGATGACATTAGACTGGATTAGCCCCGCCGACAGATTACAAGCATTACCGCCCTACGTATTTGCCCGCCTCGACGAACTCAAAGCCCGCGCGCGCGAACAAGGACTAGACTTAATCGACTTAGGAATGGGGAACCCAGACGGCGCAACGCCCCAGCCCGTAGTAGAAGCTGCGATCGCAGCAGTTCAAAACTCAGCAAATCACGGCTATCCCCCCTTTGAAGGAACCGCCAGCTTCCGCAAAACCATTACCAACTGGTATCGCCGCCGCTACAACGTCGAACTCGATCCTAATAGCGAAGCCTTGCCATTATTAGGTTCAAAAGAAGGCTTAACTCACCTCGCGATCACCTACATCAACCCCGGCGACTTAGTATTAGTACCATCCCCCGCCTATCCCGCCCACTTTCGCGGCCCTGCGATCGCTGGCGGCAAAATTCACAGCATAATATTAAAGCCCGAAAACGACTGGGTAATCGACTTAGCCGATATTCCGGACACAGTAGCCGAACAAGCCAAAGTCCTCTATTTCAACTATCCCAGCAACCCCACAGGCGCAACCGCCCCCCGCGAATTTTTCAAAGATATAGTCGCCTTTGCCCACAAATTTCAAATCTTGCTAGTCCACGATCTCTGCTATGCGGAACTGGCCTTTGATGGCTATGAACCCACAAGTTTGCTAGAAATTCCTGGCGGTAAAGACATCGGCGTAGAGTTCCACACTCTATCTAAAACTTACAATATGGCCGGTTGGCGCGTCGGGTTTGTAGTTGGAAATAGCCGGATTATTCAAGGTTTACGGACATTAAAAACTAACCTCGATTATGGCATATTTACCGCAGTCCAAACCGCAGCAGAAACCGCATTACAATTGCCAGATCGATATTTGACCGAAGTACAGGAACGTTATCGCACTCGCCGAGATTTCCTAATTAATGGATTAGCAGAATTAGGGTGGAATGTACCGAAGCCTTTGGCGACAATGTATCTCTGGGTTCCCTGTCCCCCCGGAATTAGTTCCACTGATTTTGCCCTAAATGTTTTGCAGCAAACTGGAGTAGTCGTCACCCCAGGGAATGCCTTTGGGAGTGGGGGTGAGGGTTATGTAAGGATTAGCTTGATTGCAGATTGCGATCGCTTGGGAGAAGCATTGCGGCGGTTGAAGCAAGCAAACATTCATTTCTGAACTAAAAATTAAAAATTGCATACCCATCGGCAATTTTTAACTTTTTAATCTGCTATCTATGATAGCATTTCCAGCAAATTACTTACGATCTGTCATTGCGAGCAAAGCGAAGCAATCGCAAGGTTTTGAGATTGCTTCGGGCTTAGTTTGCTTCACTACGTTCGCAACTCCTCAGATTGCTTCGTTCCTCGCAACTGCGCTTCTCTTGACGCGCGGAACACAGCGAACAATGACAAGTGTTTAACGGGACATGATATGAGGCATCTAAGCCCTATGATGTTACTTTCGGGAGATAATTTTCTGGAACGAAAGCCTTTTTCTGCGATCGAAGTGACATCAGCGGGATGATAAGTAAATCTACCTAATTAAACATAAGATCGGGTGTAATGAGAGAAACAAAAATTGAGGGATTTAAAAAATCAGAACCAAAAAAAATTGAAAGTTTCGAGCAAAAATCCGCAAAAAATCCTGCGTTTTTTGCAGAATGAAAATCTGGATCTGCTAATCATATTTATTGCTCTCTTCATTATAGTTAGTGGGTTAGGTTTATCCTGGGCAGAACCACATTTATCCTTCATTGATGCTGTATGGTGGAGCATCGTTACATTAGCCACTGTTGGCTATGGTGACATAGCCCCTACAACACTTGTTGGTCGGCTAATAGCTGTCGTTAATATGTTTATTGGCATCGGTCTACTAGCCACATTCAGTGCGACAATGGCAACTATTTTAATAGGGAGAAAAATGAAAGACTATCTAGGTATGGGAGAGCGCAACCTTGAAAATCATACTATTTTGTGCGGATGGAATTATCGAGCGCGAGTAATTTTGAATGAATTGAGTATTGATACTCAAAATCAAGGAAAGTCAATGGTTTTAATTGCTGATATAGAAAGGAAGCCGCTAGATGAAATCGATTTTTTCTTTATCAAAGGTCAAGTGTGTGATGAAACCTTACATCGTGCCAACTTAGTTAAAGCTAAAACAGTGATAATTTTAGGTGACGATAGTTTAGAAGATACAGCTCGCGATGCTAAAGCTATTCTATCTACGCTGACTGTAGAGAGCATTAATCCCGATGCTTATACAATTGTAGAATTAGTAGATCAAGCCTACGTCAAGACTTGTAAAAGAGCTAACGCTGATGAAATCATCGTTAGTAGCGATTTAAGCAGTATGCTGATTTCTCAAGCAGCGCTAAATCATGGCATTACTAAAGTCATCTACGAGATATTGCGCTCGGAAGATGGCAATCAATTATATAAAGTTCCCGTTCCTAAATCTAAGATTGGACTAGCATTTATAGATGTATTGATATATATGAAACAAACTTATCAAAGTATTGTTTTGGCTGTGCAAAAAGGCATAGAAGGAGAAGTTATTTCTAATCCTCCAGCAAATTATAAGTTAGAAAATGATGACTATTTAATTCTCATGGCCACTGAAAAACCCCGTAGCAGTTAAGTCAAAGGAGGAAGGAAGAAAAATTTAGTTATCTAGGAGAGAAGGAAGAAGGAAGAAGGAAGAGGGAAAAAGTATTACCAATTACCAATTACCAGCTAACAGTTAACAGTTAACAGTTAACCGTTAACCCTTAACATTTCTAAGAACTTTGAATTTCCTCAATAATCCAATCAAAAGTTTCAAGAACCTGCTTAAGAACCGATTCATCCTGCAAAGTAGATAAAGGCAAACTAGGGGAACGTCTCTCCCCAGGATCTATTGGTAGCGACAGACCAATAGAACTAAATTTAGACCGCAATTCTAACCATTTATCTCCCTGATTAAAGGGCCACTGGGAACCATAATTACTAGAAGAAATCTCCAGCCTTCCAGAAATATCAACAGTAAACAACTGATAAGGTTTTCTTCCTCTTTGATTAAGCTGAGCAGCAAAGCCTCCATAAGTGTCACCTGTTCCCCAGTGTACCTCAACTTCAGGGTCTTGACTTTGTACCCAGTCGTGGATAGAACTAGCCATTTCCGCCTCATCTTCACCTCGCCTAGATTTCAATTCCTCAAAGAAAGAAACCTCATCCCAACGCCTTCTTTCACGAGTCGCGCTCGATTTTTTCTGCTGTGCTTCCGCCGTCTGGCCAATCACTCTAGGAACCAAGGTTTTTAAACCATCTTGGCTAACATATTGCTTAATTTCTAAAGCTAAAACCTCTACCGGGTCCATCTGTTCATTTAGAAATTCTACCACTCGCCGCATTTCTGCGGAAATCTCTTCTGCCACAAATACTAAACGCAATTTACCAGCTTGCAAATTAGTTTTTACCTTCTGCCAAAACCGATCCTCATTAGTATCAGCACCCAAAAATTCTTCAAAAATTTGTTCGGGATCGCGATTTTGTTCCCGGCAATTAGTTTCAAATAAACCAATAATTGACTCAATTGGCCAATAAACTACAGCATTAGCAGCATAATCAAGCATTTGACCAGTTATTTTTTGCCGGGTATCCGCACTGCGAGCACGCTTAACTTCTACCAAAGTAGGAATTGCATCTTGGTCAAGAAACAAATGATCTAAAGACCAACGACCAGCAGTTTCCTCTTCACTTAACAGTGCCACTTCCCGTGAAATTAACAGCCATCGCCTTGGTGTCGCTCTATCTATTTGATCGCCTGCTATTAGGTTAGGATAAGTTTCTAGCAATTCTTGAAGCTGATCTTCGGAATCATAGGGTTGTTCTGTCATTTCCACCAGCCGGTCGTCGTCCTGAATTAGATAAATGCCGCCGCCCATTAAAGTACCCCTAATTGATATTAGATGTTAGATATCAGATGTTAGATTGCGAACAGAATAAATAAGTAATTTCAGCTTATTTATTCTGGTGTTCCGAGTGTTGCGGTACTGCTGTTGACGGCTAAATTTTGCCCGCAAATACTTGTACTGCTGGCCCAGTCATATACAGCCTTTGATCGACCTGCGACCATTCAATTTGCAAAATACCGCCAGGGAGTTCAACCGCAGCTATGCGATCGCACTTTCCAGCTAACACTCCAGCTACCACAGAAGCACAAGCACCAGTCCCACAAGCAAGCGTAACACCAGCGCCTCTTTCCCACACCCGCATTTTCACGTAGTCTCGACGTATAATTTGGATAAATTCTGTATTTGTCCGCTGGGGGAAAACCGCGTGATGTTCAAATAGCGGCCCAATAGTTTCTAAAGCAATAGCTGAAACGTCCTCTACAAAGGTAATACAGTGTGGATTTCCCATACTAACGCAGGTAACTAACCAAGACTGTCCTGCTACTTCTAGGGGTAACTCTACAACTTTTCGATCGGGAGATTCTAAAGTTGTGGGAATTTCCGCAGCTAAAAGTCGGGGTATTCCCATATCAACTTTTACCTGACCATCAGCTAGCAATTCTGGGGTCATAACACCAGCAAGAGTATCAATACGATACTGAGTTTTAGCATTGACACCTTCTAAATCAGCGATAAACTTAGCTAAACAGCGAATACCATTACCGCACATTTCCGCTTCCGAACCATCGGAGTTGTAAATCCGCATAGTATAGTCCGTACCATTTTGCCCTGGAAGAGCAAAGATTACGCCATCTCCACCAATCCCAAAGTGGCGATCGCACAACTCCTCTGCTTGCTGTAGGGTTAAAATTGGTTCTGACTGATGACGATTGTCAATCAGAATAAAATCATTACCTAGTCCGTGATACTTAGTAAACTCAATTGCCATTTCAACGATTAGCTCCTAATTAACTTGATAAACTTCTATAGGACTTACGCACCGTAACGCAAATATAAAGGTCTGAGATTGCTTCAGGCTGGCTGCGGACTTGCTTCGTACCTGGCAATTGCGATCGAGCTTGACTCGCGATCGCGGAAGATTGTACAGAGCGTGTAAGTCCTCTTCCAATATCTTGACCGCTGACTCAACTCCTTACTCATTACCCATTACCTATTACCTATTCACGATTATGTCTGAATTCGAGACGGGATTGCCCAGCATTCGCCAAGTTCAAACCTACATCAAAGACAAACAAGAAGTAGAACTCAAACTCGTCACTAATGACCTTTTAGCTGGAAAAATTTTCTGGCAAGACCCCCATTGCATTTGCCTGCTAGACGAAGAAAACACGCAGACTACGATCTGGCGACAAGCCATTGTCTATCTCAAACCCAAAAGCTGAGGAGAGGGGAGAGAGGGAGCAGGGGAGAGGGGGAGC